>DAHXKW010000002.1 GCA_027366195.1 Alphaproteobacteria bacterium
CGTTTGGTTCGCTTATTAATATTGTTAAGCAATTTGTGAGTAGTGAATCCTTTATACTCTTTTCTACCTTAGCCTCGTTGGGTATGGTTGGTGTTTGGCTTTATACAGCACTTTTTCTTGCACGTACCCATAAGCAAGCAATCGCTGAGAAAAAAGTTGTATGTTAATTTGTTTTTATACTATGAAAATTAATTAAGTATGAAAGGCCTTCTTAATATAAGAAGGCCTTTTTGCCTTTTTGTGTTAGTAACCTGTTATGCATCATTCATTTATAAGGTTTCTGGGGGACTCATATGAAATCTAAGCTCGGTGGTTTTGGTTCTTTTTTTGTTATGCAACGCGAAGAGCGTTTAAAACTTATTTTACTCGGTATATCTTTTTTCTTGGTTATTGGCGCCTATTCGTTGGTGCGCGAGCTTAAAAGCTCTATGTTTATGAGCATCGTTGGTAAAGAATATGTGCCTATGGCGCGTATGCTTGCTATGTTCTTATTAATTCCTGCTACATTATTTTATTCATTTTTAGTGGATAAAATGAAACGCTATCAGCTGCTTTATTTTTACAGTATTGCGTATGGTATAGCAGGGCTTTTTTGTGTCTATTTAGTAGGGCATCCAACGATTGGTCTTCCTAATACTGAAACAAGCGCACATCGCTTATTTGGGTGGTTCTTTTATTTCTTCATAGAAGTTTTTTCCCCGTTTGTTATTAGCGTTTTTTGGGCTTTTTCTAATTCAGTATATGATCCAGAAGGAGCTAAAAATAACTATTCTTTCTTAGTATCAGCTTCAAAAATAGGGGGTATGGTTACCACGGGTTTAGCCTGGACACTGTTTAGCTATCGTTCGCTAGCTGGGGATAAGATCTTTTCTGATGTTATTGGTCATCAATTTTTGTTAGCCTTCTTTTCTATTTTAGCACTTATAATCCCGTTCGTGGTTTATTTGCTGATCAAAAATGTTTCTAAGAAGTATCTGCATGGGTACGAAGCTGCGTATCAATTTGAACGTGAAAAAGAAAAGAAACATGAAGAGAAGGTCGGGATTTTTTCAGGTCTTACCTTACTTATTAAATGTCCGTATATTTTAGGGATATTTGGTATGCTCTTTTTTTATGAAGTGGTAAGTACCGTATTAAGTTATCATCGGTTGGGAATCGCGCAAGAAAGTGCTTCAGATGTATCAGGAGTGAGTGCGTTCTTATTTGGCATGGCATTTATACAGCACTTTTTTGGTATTTTAATTTCCTTTTTAGGGACCCGAACCTTGTTGCGAGTCTTTGGTGAGCGTATTTGTTTATTATTAGTACCAACCATAGGTGCTATTTTACTACTATACTTTACTCTAAGTTATACGGCGACTGCGGTACAAATAGGACTTATTCTATTACAAGCAATTAACTATGCCTTTGCACAACCAGTACGGGAAAGCTTATATATTCCAACATTAAAAGACATTAAGTTTAAATCTAAATCATGGATTGATGCATTTGGCTCTCGTTTTGCAAAAAGTGTTGGTTCTACCTTTGTTATGACCTCTATTAATTATGGGCCTTCCATGTTTATTCCGCTGCATGCTGGCTTTTTTACCTTGATTAGTATCTTCTGGTTTATCACCGCGTATCTACTAGGCAAACGATATACCCGTGCTATCCGCAACAATGAAGTTATAGGGGTTGAAGAAACTCGTGAGCAAGTGGCATAAATTCGTTGTGATTTTAGTCAATTATGATATAGTAGAAAATACGTTATAGACGCCTTGTATGTTAAATATTTACTTTCTTATATGGGTGGTTCCTGTAATAAACAGACCAGAAAGTAATTGAAAAACCCAGAAAGGATATTATGGCAGTAGATTTTAAAAAATTAATCGAAGCTGGTGTTCCCTTTGGTCATCCAACAGCAAGTTGGAATCCTAAAATGGCTCCCTATATTTGGGGACGCAAAAATAAAGTTTATTTAATAAATGTTTTAGAAACAGCACGCTTACTTGAAAAAGCAGCACAATTTTTAACTTCGCTGGCCGCTGAAAATAAAACAATCCTGTGGGTTGGTACCAAAAAGGTTGCCCGACCTATTATCGCTCATGCAGCACAAGAAACAAATTCTCCGTATGTTTCACATCGATGGATTGGTGGTTC
>DAHXKW010000020.1 GCA_027366195.1 Alphaproteobacteria bacterium
TCTAGCATTTTCCCAATGTCTTTTTGGATAAAACCTGTTTTCTCGGCTAAAGCAGCGGTAAGTTCTGATTTATTCACGATAAAATAACTCAATTTAAATTTGATGCCACACTTTAGCATATAAATTCATAATGATTCTAGATTGGTTAGTATATAAACCAGGGCGTTCTAATGAACGTATTTTAATTAAATCGTAGATAACTCTCTGGACAGTAAAGACACTAAGAAAGTATCATTCCAACCTGCCTTAAACCTTTTCCCACGGAGGCTACCAGGAGATTTTTCTTGTCGCAGGAGATTCATGGCCGCTCGTTTAAGCGTGGAGAATATTTGAGGTAAGTTTTTGATGCGTGCTCTATGCCCATCTTCTTGAAAAGTTACATCTAAAACCCAGTGTACCTTATTTTCAATACCCCAGTGCGTCCTAACAGCATAACTAAATTTTTCCACATCTTTTGGCAAGGAAGTACTGTAAAATCGCCTTTCCACAGTTGTTTTACCTTTGATCGTCCTTGTCGATTCAACCATACCTATACTCTTGAGATTAATCCAATCGGGATAATATTTATGAAACCAGTCAATCTTATCGTCCATATAATATTTACGTACCTCAATGCGCCCATGTTCCTTATCTACCGTTTTAAAGCAAGTTTCCTCTTTGCGATCAGAAAAGGTAAGCCGTACGTTTTCACACAGTGAAGCTTGATTGCCTTTGAGTGCCAAAACATAGTCTGCCCCCTTTTCAATAATTTTTTCAGCAATCTCTTTTTGACAGCCCATCGCATCAATCGTCACAATACAACCTTTGATCACAAGCAAGTCCAATAAAGTTGGAATAGCTCTAATTTCATTCGTTTTATCATCAACTTTAAGTTGCGCCAAAATCAGGTTTGCTTCAGAAGCAAAAGCTGAAATCATATGAATAGCCTTTTGGCCGTTCCATTCATCATGTGAACCGCGTAATGTTTTCCCATCTAAGGCAATAACACCCTGGACAAGACCTGAAAAACTCCTAACCCAATTGAAAAAACATTCCTGAAATTCTTTGGGATTCAATACTGACAAAATATCGCTAATCGTGTCATGTCTTGGAATACCATTCTCAAATTTCGAAAATCTGCGCAGTAAATCTATCTTTTCTTCGCCATAAACTTGAATCGCCAAAAAATCATTGGCATTCGATAAAACAGCGCATAAAACTAAAATAAAAATTTCATGTAGAGGGTATAAAATTTTCCCAACTTGTCTTGGGTCAGTCACGTTTGAAAAATGATCAAGAAATGTACTTGTAGTCATTACGTTCACATCATCATTAGGGATGCAAATATCTTAAAATAATTAGCTAAAATGTTAAATTGATTTTAATAGCATTTGTTCATTAGAATGCCCTGGTATATAAACCAAATGAGGTCAGGGTAGGGGGGATATCAGAAATCAATTTTCTGATTATTCCTTAGAAATTTCCGTGATGTGTTTTTTGTTTTAAAAATTGTTTTAGTTTCAACCGGAAATGGTTTTATGAATTTGTTTAAACTGATGGTGGTATTGCTATTTTTGGTATATGTTTAATTTTTCGATGGCTGTAGTATTTTTATACTGCATTTGGCTGGGGAAGCAGTTTAGGCATGTTACACGTGCGCATTGGTCTAGTTTTTTCTTTTTACCAACATTGTTTTTATTAACAGCTGTATGGTCATTGGTTTTAAATGAAACGTTCTTTATATGGAAATTTTACCTTGCTGGTTTAGGTGTAGGATGTTTTACAGGTCTATTTTGGACTAGAAAACAGCGTCTGCGGGTTGACGTAAAAAGAAACTTTGTCCTTGTAGGTGGTTCACGGTATTTATTATTTTGTCTCATGATGCTTTGTTGTTTGCGTTGTGTTACCCAGGTGCTAACGAGTGTGTATTCTGCTCCTGATATGGCTTTGCTAGTAAAAGCCTATGGTTTCAGCATTAAAGCTTGTGTAACAGGACTTTTATTTGGCCAGGCTTTTAATATTCTTTATCGTGTTGCTTGTACTAAAGCATATATGTCTTTCTGTTTTTTATGTACAATATACCAAAAATTCACAAGTGTAAAATTTTACGAGATTATCAGAAAAGGTAATAAAATAACTGAAAAGCAAAAAAACGCTACATTGTCATAATTTTTAGGTTCTTTGTTATCTATGTTTTTATTAACGTTTTTCACTTGTTTTCTTTGTGGTGGCAAGGCCTGATGGCGCGTTTTCTTCGTGTGGGTTAGTGT
>DAHXKW010000027.1 GCA_027366195.1 Alphaproteobacteria bacterium
AGCCATCCTTTAAGTAAGTATTTTCGATGTTATCTTTGATTTTCTTATTATGGGGAGCTTCTATCCCTAATATTGAAGTGGAGAGATTTGATCAAAACCCGGATCACTTTAGGACTAAACCACCTCATAAAGCTGTAAGCCATGCAGAAAACGTAGTACAAGCAAAAGAATATACAAACTATGTCCTAAGCTTCTCTCCTCAAGGTTTTTCTAATAATTTGCGTAAATCTGAAAATTTTGGGGATTTTACGGTTACTGCTGTCTATAATTACACAATGAATAATGGTGAAGAAGCCATAGTAGTTGACAATACTTATGAACAAAAAACATATCGAACATTCCTCGTTGGTACTTTTGGCTTGTTGCGAGGCAATTTGGCAAACATTTTGTCAGGATTTAGAAATAGCTATAGAACCGCTTTTCCCACACTAGCACAATCTGCAGTACGTCATACCTCCTCTACCCTACAATTGGCGCCACCACGACCAGAAGCACAGGTTAACACATCGCCAACTCCTTCTTCTGAGACTCTAGAAGCCCGCAAAAAAATACAAGAGTTAAAAGATAACGCACACAAATTCGCAACATCCTCCCAAGAACGGGTACGATATTTAGACCAAGCCATAAATGCCGTAAAAGCATTACAACAAAAAGCTCAGGAAGCAATTGAAAAATATACAAAATACCTGAAGCATATTTTACCACCGTTCCCTGGTACAGTAGAAATTTTAAAAGAATTGAATGAAACAGTCCAGAAAACCCTAACACAAATACACGCTTTACCTTCTCCGCAAAGACCTTGGGTTGGATACTATAAGGGAAGCGTCGAATGGTCAAGATTCACCGATGACGTAGAAAACTTAAAAAAATTCTTAAACAATACTCTACCTCAAAAGATAAAAGCCTACTACAAAAATCCACCTGATGATTTTCCTGAAGAAATACAAGCCCAGATGGAAGCGGCAGTGAAAGCTTATGCAGAAAAACTAGGAAAGGAGCTCGCAGATAAAGATGAATCACGAAAACAATGGGAAAATGAACAAAAGGAAATCTACTCGGAAAAACTACCTTCTGCACGTCGAGAAATGGAACAAGCAATAAGTGAATACAATTCATTTGTTGAGCCAATGAATAAACTTCTTCAACAATATGATCCACAGCATTTCCATACACCTTTAATCCCCCAGACACATCCGTAGTTAAAATCACATACTCATGTTGCGCAAAATAGAGTTAAAATGAATTCGGCGCAAGCCCCACTTCAAGAGGCATTGGCACTATGAAAGGGGGCCGCGGTTTTTCTTATTCACGGGGTAAGGGCGGAAGAACCTAGCGATAAAAAGCCTTAAGCAATATTCTCAATCTACATCAATCTTATTTCCTCACATAACAAACATTAAACAATGCAAAAATAAAAACAAAATAATAAATTTATAAAACAAATAGTATTTAAATAATAACTCAAATCAATGCTTGACGCGTTCACCTTTTAATCATAAATTATTTCTGTACGTCCACATTACATAAAAAATTCATGACAATTCTTATTTTTACTGAAATTTTATTTGCTTCTTCGGCTTTAAAACCAGAACGCCCACAAAAAAGCTTACCCCCAGCAAGCTCATCTTCGTCATTGGACCTGTTTGCATTGGCTCAATCAAGGGGACAAAGCCCTCTTTCGCCACAATCTAATCAAGGAACTCCAGGAGGACATTCACCTGTTGATGGTCTTTACTCTTCCAGATCAGCAGGAAATACATCAAGAGGTAACTCTCCCCTTTCCATTTCACCTTATCCACAAGAATCAAAGGCAACGGCATCACAAAGGTACCCCGCATCAGCTTTTACAAGTAGATCCCCTATTCATAACGGAAATTCACCACTTTCTGTAAGTCCACAAAATGAGATTCCATTTTTTCCTGATTCACCTGATGTCAGCCTTTCCACTATTGATGGAGGCATCCCAAGCCAGCAACCTCCCTCTTTTAATCCTCAACAAAGGACCTATCGCGTTTATATTTCCCTTGCTGCTAAAGATGGTCATCATATAACTTTAGCCAACACATTTG
>DAHXKW010000037.1 GCA_027366195.1 Alphaproteobacteria bacterium
CCTCTAAACTATCTTCGTCTTTTTTTTCAATTTTCCTTGTGCATTCTTGGACATGTTTCATGAGTTTGTAGAAAATATCTCGATCAAATTCTCTAACCAATTGAAAACCATAAGATTTAGGGTGGTCTATATCTCGAATACAGTTCAAAGTATATTTAGTAATTATTCCAAATGAACCCGCATTGCCACCGAGCACGCCCCAAAACAGTTCTTGATCTTCTAAACTTTCATTAGTTAGGGGGGTATTTGGCATTGGTCTTGAAATGGTTTTCTTTTGCCCATCAGCCAAAATGATATCGAAACTTTGCACATAATCAGCTGCTAATCCGAAGCTGTGAAGAAGGTGTCCGTAACCTCCTGTTTGCGCGTGCCCACCAATATTCACAAATGGGCATTCACCATGTGGTATCGTAATACCCCACTCTTCAAACTGATGTGCAATATCTGTCAGTTTTGTGGCAGGAGTGATTTCAACAATATTATCTTGTCGTCGTAAAATAGCTGGTAAGTGCTCCATGCTGATAACAATTGTATCATCACCTCCTGAAGATTTCCCTGTATACTGATGTCCCCCACTACGAGCCACAATATATTTACCATTTTCTTTGGCAAATTTTATAACAGATATAATATCATTTTCGTCAAGCGGATAAACCACCATAAATGGCATCAGTTTTCCTGGGTAAGATGATGAAGCATATTGAGTTACCGCCCAACTGTAAAAAAAGTCATCCTTCTGGTAAATAGTCCCTTGAAAGCCCGGAATTTGTTTTGCAATCGAGGTTGTCACCAGTTTCGTTATAGTTGGTTCACAATTTGTGGACGATGGTTCCATGCTGCTAGATGACATGGGGCTAATATTTTTTTTCTTAAGAGAATGCTGACATTCTATAATTTCTAAGTTGTTGTATTGGCTTACTTGTAAGCGGTGTGAATGATATTTACCTGTTACGCCGATTTTTTTTTCAAACTCTTTATTAACTTTTTTAGTGTAATCATCCAATTGGTTTTGCGTGCTAATAGTAGCATAGAAGTATTCTGAATCGACTGTAGTATCGATAGACCCACAGAGTATTACAGTGTTTCTGATAGTGCTTAGAACGGATTTTCCAGAAAACTCTTCTTTTTTCGCATATTTTTGTGATTCTGCGGGTAAAAAATTAAACGCATCTGTAATTGTTTTGCTCAATATTTGCGGTTCTTGACGATCTTCTGAATAATGGATTGCCGCTAGTCTCATCAGAGGGACCCCTTTGCGCCCCTTATAGATATCTAACATTAAGTCGGCAGCTTGTTCTGATATGTCCATAATTTGCTTACGTAAATTATTAGCAATTTTTTGGAAACTTTCTAAACCTGAATAAGGTGCGCTGAAACGAAGCATCCAAAGATTCTTAGCAGGAGCTGCCTGGAATTCAATTTGAGTAATAATTATTGCTTCTTTTTCTTTTTTGTATTCTTCCAAACTGGCAAAGATGACTATCTCCCCATTCTTCTTAACAGCATCAATTCTGGAAACCCGACTTGCAAGTGTTCCTAAACTGCGTTTTAAACTTGAAGGGTCTTCTTCTTCATTAAGGAGATTAGAAGAAATGCTTTTTAATGGGTTATCAGTAAGGGGTAGCACCATTCCTTTTTCTGCCAACGATTTTATTACTTCTTTGATAAGAGAACCTGCCTGAATTTCTACTTTATTATCTTCTCCAAAACTAATTTTTTTTAGATTTTTCAAATTGATGACAATTTTTCCTACCCCATCTTCTATTCGATTTTTTCTTCTTTGGATACCACTACGAATAAGAAGTTGTTCATTCTCAGCACCAAAATGTTGTACGGCTTTCACAACATCATCCACATTAGTCGGATAAAGGATATAGTGAGGGCCGGTTATACCAGATAAGGCCCCATGAAAACTATTATCCTGACTGGAAGGAATAACCAGCCCTTTAAATGTTTTCAGTGTTCTAATTTTTTTATAATTTTCTTCAACCAAATCCGTTTCCATAAGTAAACAATACCTATTTTTATTATATAATACTTATTTTTACTTGTAAAAATTTATATAAATAAGTATACAATTTTAATTATTTCCGGTGAATTGGTTTTTTATTCTGCATGAGAATGAAAATGAGAGTATCCTAAAAAACGTAGTTCCTGTGTCTAAAATAAAAAAATGGTTTAACGCAATTTTAGTGAAGCAAGAGAGATGAGACTAAGTAATACGGCAATAATCCAAAAACGGATGACTATTGTGGATTCTTTGAGGCCTATTTGTTCAAAATGGTGATGCAATGGTGCCATTAGAAAAATACGTTTTTTTGTGCGTTTAAAATAAACAACTTGAATAATTACAGATAGAGCTTCTATTACAAATATAGCGCCAATAATAGACCAAGTAATTTCATGCTTTATAAGTAAAGCTGTTGCGCCTAAGGATGCTCCTGCGGCGAGACTGCCTGTATCTCCCATAAAAATACGGGCAGGTGGTGCGTTATACCATAGAAAGCCTAAGCTGGCCCCCATCCAGGCACCCAGGAAAATGACTAATTCACCTACGTTCGGTATGTGCGGTAATAAAAGATATTTAGAAAAAACAGCGTGGCCTACAACATAAGCAATGGCGGCTAATGAGAAGCTAGCCATCATGACGGGGAATATAGCTAACCCATCGAGACCATCCGTTAGGTTGACAGCATTGGTAGATCCGATAATAACAATACATCCCCACATTATAAATAGCAGTAAAGGCAAGTGGACAACCATGTTTTTAAAAAAGGGAAAATAGATGTTCTGATCTGTCAGAAAGGCAATGCCAATACTAGACAAAGCACCTAGTCCAAGCTGTAAGACAAACTTCTGCTTGACTAGAAAACCGTGATAATCATTCGTTTTAAGTTTATGCAGATCATCAAACAAACCGATTCCTCCATATCCCCACATGATAAGTAAAACAAGCCATATTGATATTACGGACAGATTGCTTAGCAAGATGGTTGTAAAAGTTACGGACCCTAAAATTAGTAGCCCGCCCATAGTAGGCGTACCAGTTTTTTCAGAGAGATGACGCTGTGGACCATCATCGCGTATGGGTTGACCATTTTTTTGATAACTTTTCATCCAAGAGATAAATTTTTCGCCAAAAAGCCAGCTTATTATAAAGGCCAGTAATACAGCACATACTCCTCTAAATGTTTGATAGCGAAGGGTTGGGAAAAGAAAGTGAAAAAAGTACAGCACGGGATCTCACACGAAAAAGTGAACAATAAGAATAGCCAACCCAATGACTTTCATCGCAATAAAATGAAGAATAGGCATTATATCAAGTCCGATTAGAGGGAGTACAAGTATAATAAAAAGAAAAATAAAAAATGAGTAAGGTGCATGCATTTCATAAGCATAGCGCCATTTTGGCGGAAGTAAAGCCGCAACAAGCTGTCCGCCGGAAATAGGTAAAATGGGGAGAACCCCGATGGCAACCAAAAAGGCATTCAAAAAGACGCCCATCCTGAAAATTTCCATGGCCAAAGATTCCGGACGGCTCCACTGGAAGAAAAATAAAGATATTACGCACAGTAAAAATTCGGAAAATGGTTTGGCAAGTATGGCCAAAACAATACCAAATTTTCCGAATCGAATGCGTGAAAAATCAATACGTACGTTATGGCAGGACGCTCCCATAATAGGGGATTGGAATAAAACTAAAATAATAGGTAGGGCGATTGTACCTACGAAATCCACGAGTTCCAATGGATTCGTAGTCAAACGTCCTTCAACATATCCGTACCGATCTCCCAGAAGATAAGCACAGTATCCACGGATAATTTCTGAGGAGGTCAAAGAAATTGCAAAAACTATTATAATTATAAACGTTTGAAGGCCTATAACATCAGCCATAGCAGGCATAATTAACAAATGATACTTATTGGAAAATGACTTCTAATTCTGAGTATACAATGCAATCTGGTGGAGGTGTAAGGGGGCTCCTTGTTTTTTCGTTCTAATATTTTAATAGAAAATTTTCTGTGTAGGGGGTGGTGCAATGCGTAGATTTTTGCTGGTTGCTTTGGAGAGTTCTCTTAAAATTTAGTTTTTATAGCATTAGGTTCCTCAGGCTATATTTTTGAGTTGCTTTTCCATAAACTGCGTTGCTCTTTTTAGATGATGGCTGTAATATAGATCTGTGTTGTATTAACTTTAAGAAAAGCGTTGTCCAAGCAAGCACAAAAGATAAGAATAACGCTGAAGTCCTACGATCATAATTTGTTGGACCAATCAGCAAAAGATATTTGTGAGACGGCACGTCGCAGTGGTGCTGATATTACAGGGCCGGTGCACATGAAAACGCGTACGCATAAGTATTGCGTACTTCGTTCTCCTCATATTGATAAGAAGTCGAGAGATCAATTCGAAATGCGTGTTTTTAAGCGTTTGATCGATATTAGGTCTGTTGATAGCCAAGTCATGGATGGTCTCATGAAATTGCAATTACCCTCTGGGGTAAGTGTAGACCTAAAGGTCAAAGGAGAAGTTCAATGATTAATGGTTTTATAGCAAAAAAGGTGGGTATGTCCCAGAAGTTTTTGGAAAATGGCGATCATATCCCCGTAACCCTTCTGGAAGTAGAAGATCACTTTGTTGTTGGAAAAAGTAGCGGACGAATCAAGTTGGGCACTGATTTGACAAAAGAAATGCGTTTAAACAAGCCTCAACGTAATTTTTTGAAAAAGTATAGCCTGCCGATGGTTCGTAAAGTGAAAGAATTTGATTGTAGTGACGTCGACTCCTATGAGGTGGGGCAGGCTGTTACAGTTAATGCCCTTTCAGATTTTGATTATGTGGATGTTACGGCTCATACAAAGGGTCGCGGTTTCACCGGCGTTATCAAGCGTTGGAATTTTGGGGGGTTGTGTGCCAGCCATGGTGTGTCGGTCTCGCATCGTTCCCATGGTTCCACAGGTAATCGGCAAGATCCAGGACGTGTTTTTAAAGGCAAGAAAATGGCCGGTCATTATGGTGACGCGCAACGAACAATTCAAAACTTAAAGGTTATTGAAGTGATTCCCGAGAGCAAGCTTATTCTTGTTAAAGGGGCTGTTCCTGGACCTAAAGGTGGTCATGTGATTATTAAAAAAGCAGTTAAGAAGGGTGGGAGATAATCATGACCAAATGGAAAGTAATAGATGCAAAGGATGTCGATTTTTTGGCAGATTTGCAGAAGATAGAAATCAGAAATGATCTGATGGCTCGCGTTGTACATTGGCAGTTGGCTAAAAGACGTCAAGGAACACATGAAACAAAAGAAGAAGGTGACGTGCGGGGGTCTACTAGGAAATTGTTTAGACAAAAGGGGACTGGAAACGCGCGTCAAGGTGCACGTCGAGCGCCGCACATGCGTGGTGGTGGGGTAATCTTTGGTCCACATAATCGTTCTTATGATTATGCCTTACCAAAAAAGATTCGTGCACTTGGTTTACTGCATGCGCTAGCTAGTCGTGCGCAAAGTGACTCTCTTAAATTTTTTAAAGATTTCAAGTTAGATTCTTTCAAAACAAAAGATGTTGCGAAGCTTGTTAAGGATGCTTTTGGGGATAAGAAGGTTTTGTTTGTAGATGACAACAATGAAAATCTTACTTCTGGCGTCCGTAATATTTATGGTGTGAATGTGCTGCCTGTAATTGGGCTCAACGTTTATGACATCCTAAAGCATGATGTTGTTGTTATAAGTGAAGCTGCGGCGAATGGCGTGAAAGGAAGGGTGGCAAAAGCATGTTAAGCAGTCATTTAATTAAAGGTGTTGTAATCACTGAAAAAGCCACCAGAGCC
>DAHXKW010000057.1 GCA_027366195.1 Alphaproteobacteria bacterium
AGAATAAAAACTGAATTTGAAAAATTCAAAAAAAGTTTGAAGGATCCTCTATGGAATACGCCGGTCTATTTAGAGATGCCATTAAAAAATATGACCTTAACGGGTTCGATTGACCTAGTGAGTGATAATAGTATTTATTTGATTACAAAGCATACGCCTCCGTCCAGAAATGCCTTATTAAATGGGATTGATCCTACTTTGTCTTTACTAGCTGCTGCTTATAAAAAACCAATAGAATATTTGTGTTATATTCACGTTAAGGGATATAAGGAAGACATGGTTAGGATAACGCGCTATAATGATCCCAGTGAGTTGATTTCAGAAAACACAAAAAAACTTGCATGTTACAATTTCTGATCCCAAGAAAAACCCACATGATTTAGTAGTTGGGATCGATCTGGGTACTACTAATTCTCTGCTAAGCTATCATGATGGTGGTGCGATAAAGTTAATGAAGTGGGCACATAACTCTGTGCTACTCCCCTCTGTGGCAACTTATGATAAACAAGATAATTGCCGTGTTGGCCAGGAAGCGATAGAACATCCGTTAGAGTCAGGTGTTTTAGTTTCAACAAAACGTTTGATAGATGATCCGAACCAGCATATATGGAAAAAAATAACACCTATCCGTGTGGCGACAGACATATTGTCTTATATGAAGAGCTATGCGGAAGAAATTCTGATTAGAAAAATTACAGCGTGCGTTATCACGGTACCTGCTTATTTTGACGAAGTACAAAGATTGGCTACAAAAACGGCTGCTAGTTTAGCAGGGCTAAATGTTTTGCGCTTAATGCATGAGCCGACAGCTGCTGCGTTGGCATATGGACTCAATACGTCTAGTGAAAAGATCCTAGGGATCTATGACTTAGGTGGTGGAACTTTTGACATTTCTATTTTGTCAATCATTGATCATCTTTTTCATGTTTTATCGACTCAAGGCGATACCCTTCTTGGAGGAGATGATATTGATGAAGAAATTATACGTTACTGGCACACCTTAGGGTACAGAGATATGACTATGATGAAACAGCATGTTAGATCTATAAAAGAAAATTTAACCCTTTCACAAGAGGCTTGTTATCAAAATTTATCTTTGACCAGACGGGAATTAATTAATATCTATACGCCACTATTAGAAAAAACCTTTTTGCTTTTTGATCAGGCGTTAAAAGATGCAACGATTGATCATCTAGATGGGATTGTTCTTGTGGGTGGTGCTACAAAAACATATGGGTTAAAAGAAAAGCTGCAAGAACGATATTCTTCGCAGGTGATATACGATAATTTAGATCCGGAAACAATTGTGGCCATAGGTGCTGGGAAGCATGCTAATAGTTTGGTATATGGTTCTGATCATACCTTACTAGACGTAACACCACTGTCGCTAGGAGTAGAAATGGCAGATGGTTTCGTCGATAAAGTTATTCATAGAAACTCACCACTGCCCATTAGGCAAGAACAAATATTTACAACTTCTGAGGCTGGGCAATCAGGTATTGCATTTAATGTTGTCCAAGGAGAAAGAGAGCTGGCAAAAGACTGCCGAAGTTTGGCGCGTTTTGTTATTAGGAATCTTCCTCCGATGCCTCCCGGCAGAATACGCGTACGTGTTACGTTTCAAATTGATGTGGATGGATTAATTACTGTTTCAGCGGTGGAAGATATAACAGGGCAAACACTTAGTATCCAAATTGAACCAAAGCTCAGCAAAAAAGAATGTGATGCTATGCTTGAAGATGCTATGAAACATGCTGGAGATGATCTTGCATTATTGCAGAACAAAAATCAGATAGTTGAAGAATCGTGATTTGCTTTTTGTTGTTTTTTTTCCTACCCTGAGTGTACGGAACGTAGCGCAGCCTGGTAGCGCACTATTCTGGGGGGATAGGGGTCGTGGGTTCAAATCCCGCCGTTCCGACCAGCGTTTTTCAAAAATATAAATCCATATTGGTTTCTTTCTGTTTATGTTAAAATACAAAAAAGCTAAACAATTCTATCGTCTATGTTTGGCGTGGCGTCAAATGCTCATACGCCCATGATGCAGCAGTATTTGCAAATTAAATCAGAATATCCCGATACTCTTGTTTTTTATAGGATGGGAGATTTTTATGAGTTATTTTATGATGATGCAAAAACGGCTTCTGAGTTGCTGAATATTACACTGACGACCCGTGGACAATCTGCTGGGGAACTTGTGCCTATGTGCGGTGTTCCAGCACATAGTTATTTGAATTACGTTAAAAAACTTCTTGATGTAGATGTCCACGTAGCAATCTGCGAACAAACAGAGCTGCCTTCTAAAAATCAAAAGGCCCCTTTAAAGCGTGAAGTGGTTCGAATTATGACCCCAGGCACGTTAGTAGAGGATGAATTGTTAGATCAAGATCCCCATTATTTTGCAGTATTGTGTAGCAATAATAAGCAAGATTTAACGATGGGGTTATGCGATTTATCAACGGGGGAAACTCTGCTACAAACTTTCGCAAGTGATCACTTAAAAACATCCCTTGTCCAGTTTTCTCCTGCAGAAATAATCGTATCTGAAACATTTTTCCAAGAATACGAATCTATTTTAAAAGCACATAAAAAAAAACTAGTCATTTGGCCAAACAGTCGTTTTGATGCGGTGAATGCGAAACGGCATATTCAAAGGCAGTTTCCAGGATTAACACTGGAAAGCTCTGCAGAAGAAATTGCCTGTGGCTTACTTATCGACTATCTTTACTTGACACAAAAAACTGATCAACTCAATTTACGTCGCCCTCGTATGCATATGATTAATACATATATGCGTTTGGATGCAGCTACATTTCGCAATTTGGAAGTATTGGAAACATTGTCTGGAAAAAAACAGGGGTCTCTTTATTGTCTGCTTAACCAAACAAAAACAGCTCAGGGATCTCGATTGCTTAAAAATCGCTTGGCAATGCCTTTAATTGATAAACAATTAATCAATGAAAGACTAGATGAAGTGGAATTTTTTTACAAACATGATGATATGCGTGTTTCGACAAGAGATATATTATCGCATATGCCAGACCTGGAGCGATGTTTAACAAAAATAATTATGGGTAAAGCTCAGCCAAAGGAATTAGGGCAAGTCCAGCGTGCTATGTATTGTGTCGATAAATTGAAGCCGTTATTAGTTAATTGCAAATTGTCGGAATGTGATGTGCTTCGGGAAATGCTGGACAACGCGTTAGCCGAAATGTTAGGTCTTAAAAATTTTATTAAAGACGGTTTTAGCGGACCTTTGGATGAACAAAGAACTTTTCGAGACCAGGGATGTCAAATGATTGAATCTTTGCAAGAAGAGTATCGTAATCAAATGGCTTGTTCAAGTTTGAAAATTAAAGATAATGGAGTGATCGGGTATTTTATCGAATTATCACGCAGTTATTTGGATAAGGTTCCCAAAGGATTTCATATTAAACAAACCTTAGTCAATGCCATCCGCTGTACAACAGATGAATTAAAAGATTTAGAAGAGAAGATTCTGTGCGCTGATCAAAATGCTACGGAATTTGAAACTCAAATTTTCCACGATTTATCCCAGCAAATATTAGCTATTAAAGATATATTGTTGCATATCTCTGAGGTTATTGCGCGAATTGATGTGGCTTCCACTCTGGCAGAATTAGCAAGATGTTCAGACTACACACGGCCAATTATAGATGATTCATATATGATTGAAATCGAACAAGGTCGGCATCCAACTTGTGAAGAAACCGTTGATTTTATCCCCAACGATCTCTCTGTTTCAGAAGAGACACGTTTTCAGTTAATCACAGGACCTAATATGGGGGGTAAAAGTACATATCTGAGACAAACGGCCCTTATTGTTTTAATGGCGCAAACTGGTTCTTTTGTCCCTGCTGCCCTTGCGCGCATAGGTCTTGTAGATCAACTTTTTAGTCGCATTGGTGCCCAAGATGATTTATATGCGGGTCAATCTACGTTTATGGTTGAAATGTCTGAGGTGGCTTATATTCTGGGGCATGCAACAAATAGGTCTTTGGTTATATTAGATGAAGTTGGGCGCGGTACAGCAACCTATGATGGTTTGGCTATTGCATGGGCTGTTTCTGAATATCTGTTGAATCATATACACGCCAAAACTCTTTTTGCCACGCATTACCATGAACTAACTCAATTAACTGGTGTGCATAATAAAACTGTAAAAGTTGAGGAATTTGAGGGGCAGGTTCGTTTCTTACATAAAATAGTGGATGGAAAAGCTTTCCAATCTTATGGTATTCAAGTGGCTAAATTAGCAGGGCTTCCCGACCCGGTAATAGTAAAAGCGCGGCACAAACTGGCTGAAATGGAAGCCATTTTTAAATTCGATTTACAAAAGGTTGGATAATCTCCCTAACTGGTTATAAAATTGCCTGTATAATATTCATCAGTCTAAACTGATATAGACAGGATTATTATTTGCCTCATGATCATCCCCTTTGACGATAAGAAACTAGCCGTTACTATTGCTGCTATCAAAGGAGATGACTTTATTGTAAAAGAATTTTCTTATTATGAAGCTCTGTCGGAAACAGCTGTTTTGGAGGTACTAATATATCCAAAAGATGCTAAAAAACGTTTGATTGATGTTCAAACATGGAAGTTAGAATCTGCAAAAATTACATGGAAAGCCAAAGATACAACCTATACATTTTCAGGGCTTATAGATGAAGCTTATTTGGTGGCCCAACTTCCTGAAACTGCCCTTTATAAAATCGTGGCAAGACCTTCTTTATCCCTGTATCGTGCGCCCAAATTTATGATTCATCAAAAAGATAAAATGACTTTAAAAGATGTGATCACAGCCATTATGGGAAAAGATAATAAAGCTTCGGCTGAAGGTTATGTGATTAAAAATGATCCTACCTTTAAAACAAGGGCGATGGTTTTTCAGTATGAAGAAAGCGACTATGATTTATTGAGACGTTATTTGTCTTATGAGGGGTTATTTTATTATTGGGACCGTAAGAATGATAATAAGTGGACTATTGATCTAAAGGTACCGACAGAATCTCAAAAAGATATTCCTTTCCAAATCAGTAATGCTTTCAAAGTGGAAGGCATAGTTAGTTTTGAAAAAGCGAGTTACGTCAAAGCCAACAAGCATACGGTTATGGACTATAATTTCCCGACAACTCAAGCTGGACAGTTCGGGTTAACAGGCAGTAAAGAAATTACAGGAAATACGCTTGATGAAGCAATGTATTTCCCTGGTTATGCGGCAACAGCACAAGAGGCCTCAAAAAATGCTGAATCTTGGGGAAACGCTGATAGTAATTATTGCAATTTTGTTACAGGTATTTCTGATATGTCAGATTTGACACCACTTTACTGTTTCAAACTGAAAGATTACCCTATGCCTAAAAATGATCCACTAGATACGCAAGCGTACTATATAACATCTATCCGCCATAATTATAATCAAGTTTCCTTGGGTAACATTTCTTTGTTGCAAGCTTTGCCATCGCACCATGGTCAGCCTACATATTGGAATACTTTCACCGCTCTGCCAACAACGCATACTTTTTGTCCAAAACCAATTGCTAAAATAGCACCTATGGTACTTTCAGGACGTGTTTTTTCTGTTACAAAAGATCAAGAAATAGATCTGGATAAAAATGGTTTGGTATTGGTTCAATTCCCATGGGATACGGTCAACAATTCTTGCCGTATCCGTTTTATGCAATCTTGGGCAGGTGCCGGATTTGGTGTTGTTTTTGTACCCCGGGTTGGAATGGAAGTTATGGTAGGCTTCGAAAATAATGATCTCGATCGCCCCGTTATTTTAGGCTGTGTTCATAACAATATGGATAAAATGAATCAGCAGGTTATTTCTGATCCCACAACTTCGCTGATCAGAACGCAGTCGTCAAAATATGACCAGAACAAACCAGGGTTCAATGAAATCCGTTTGGTTGACTCTGCGGGAAAAGAACTTATATATACTCATGCACAAAAAGATCAAGTTGGTGTCATTGAATCCGATCACGTTCACAACGTATTAGCGGGAGGATTTGAGTTAAGTGTATGGAATAAACAAAAAGATGTATCGAATGCGCCGACTACGCCAAGTGTGCAAGGGCCGAATTTAAAACTGTATGTTGAAAATGGAAAGCAAATCACATGGATTAAAAAGGGTAATCAGGAGCACACGTTAGAAGATGGGGATATTGTCGTTCTTAATAAAAAGGGAAAAATTACGATTACAGATTCCAGTGGAGACATTATGGTTGAAGCTCAGTCCGGTAATATCACTATAAAATCTTCAGCCACTTTAACATTACAAGGTCAAAATGTAGCCATTAAAGCAGATCAAAAAGTAACTATAAATGGGGCTGAGATAGATCTAACAGGTAGTTCCCAGATTACCGACAAAGCACCTACTATAAATATCCAAGCAGATGCACAATTAAATGCCAAGGGTGCCCAGGTGGCGATCAAAGCAAACGCTATGTTGCAAGCACAATCAAGTGGCGTTGCCCAAATCAAAGGGTCCATGGTAATGATCAACTGATCAAAATACTTGCTTGACCCGTATGTTTATAACATGAGAACGTGATTGAGAACGTTTTAGCATTGAGATGTTTAAGTGTTGATTAAGAGTTTCAATACCAGACAATTAATTTCAGGTGATACCCTTTCTATCCCGTATTTTTCTTTTACTGGAAAAGAAAGTGGGCCATCCATTTATATTCAAGCTGGCATTCATGGGCAGGAGCTGATGGGGTACGGTGTAGCATTATGTTTGATTGAGCATTTTAAAAAGAGCTCGCCAAAAGGGCAGATTACAATTGTTCCCAAAGCGAATCCTTATGGTATGAATTTTAAAATGGCAGAGGCAACCTATGGTCGCTTCGACCCATCGACCGGAAGTAATTGGAATAGAAATTACGTTAACTGGATAAAGGATCAAAGTGATTTTCTTGAAAAATATAGGTCACAGCCTTGGGATAAAATTAAGTCTTTTCTTCGTCAAGAAGCTTTAAGCAACCTGGAAAAACTAGATAATTTACCTTATGCCAATAAACTCGCAAGACAACTACAGGCGTTAGCCATTCAGCATGATATCTTGTTGGATTTGCATTGCGATGGAACTTCTTTACCTTATGCATATTGTCATGAATATGCTCTCCCATATGCTAGAGGACTTGATTTTGAATACTATTTTACCATGTCCCGCTATTTCAAAGGTAGTTTTGACGATGCAACAATATTTCCATTTTGGTCTGTTTTTGAATTGATGAACTTACCCATTGAACAGTTTGATATGATGGCGTTTACCTTAGAATTAGGAAGCAAAGAATATTTTAATTTAAAAGAATGCCAGAGCTTTGCTGATAGGATTATACAGTTTACAAATAATCCTTATGAAAGAGCACAAGGAAATGATAGGCAGACTGTATGTTCACAAGAAAATTTTGTAGATGTTTATAGTTCATTTGCTGGTATGCTTTATGATTTTGTGCCTCTTGGACAATGGGTAGGGGCAGGTGAGCCCCTGTGTTATTTACTTAGAACAGATAATAAAGATTGTTTACTAAATGAAAGAATCATGTCGGTTACTTATCACAAAAAATGTTTGCCCATTGCTAGAACAATAGGAAGTAGTGTGCACGAAGGAATGTCGATCCTAACGTGTATTACTTGATTTATATTTATTGACTTAAATATTTAAATAATATTAAAATAAAATATAAAATACAACAATCCTCTCGATGTTTTTGCAACAACTTGCAGCAATTATTCAGCTATGGATTGGCAAATTACCAAGTAATGTAAGAACTTGTCAGGTTTCAGATGGCATCCTTGGTTTGCTTACTTTCATTGGGTTAACGTTACAAAATACATGTGCCCAGCAAGTATTACCAAATCCAGTTGGTATAGGTGCAAGCAACCCTTTAATTAATTTTTGGCATAATGTTCAAGATGGATTACTTGCTCAACAAACACTGTTACAAAATCTCATTAGCCAGGGTTTTTTAACTTCTGCTGATTTAAATCTTTTGACTGCCAGTACCATCTCAGCTCTCAGCCAACAAACGCCACCAAATCCAACGGTACCAGTTATTACCGTTGTTTTGAAAATTATTGTTGGAACACTTTCTATATATTTTAAGAATCATGATGGATCTTCCAGATCTTGGGCGTTATTATTTTTACTATACTTTTTATCCCACCCTACCCTTACATGTAACCTTACAGATTTAGAAGAGTTATTTGCATATTTATTTAATCAAGGCCGGCAGCCGGTGAAAATTTGTCAGATCAATGATCCATGTATTCCTTGTTTGGTATCAGACCAAAATTGTATTCCTGCCTTTGTGCCAACAAGTTGTTGCGAACAGAGAAACAGTTGCGAATCTAAGCCTAAATGTAAGACAAAACATTCTGAAGATCCCGTGTGTTGGTTTTCACATCGCACGAAGTATGTAAATATAGCAAAATTTCGGGTTGAAAAAGCAAGTGAATTCATTCTAAAACGCCTAGCAAATGATGCAAAAACATTGATGAAGAGTTCAAGTAGCAGATTCGATATGTGTACTTTGTGTCATATTTTTCAAAAGATGCTACTTGTTTCGATGTTTGTAGATTGCCCTAATGCCTGTTGTGATACAGAAAATACCGGAGGAAAAAAATGTTAAATCATCAAATACTGAATAATATTGATTGTGCGTTGAATGAGTGTTGCGATAAAGATTGTACGGATATCAATATAAAAAAACTCATGTTGGCATTACGTCAATTAGAGGTAAAACTTTGCGAAGATGATCATTCTAAAGCAATAGGTAATCACGCCAATCTCTTACACCAAGAAGTTGTTTGTGATGCACCATCCTCATGCCCACAAGTATTGCCTCTAACAGGTGACGAGCAGGGTCGTGTACGTAACATTTTTAATTGTGAATTTACTAACGTACTTCTGCTTGGAATAATTATTGGAATATTTGTTGGATTTTTAGTGTATGTATTTAATAAAACAGGTTGTCAATATTGTTATTAACTATGATACAATCATCTAAGAATTCTTATAAATTATAGTATTGTTTTTGAATCATTATTTAAGTACAATTTTATACTGTATCATCCCGCTTATTATGGTTTTTATGTTTAAATTCCATATTTCAGAACTTTGTAGCTATAATCGAACTATAGAGCGTACTATTGCACAACGACAGGACGAGCTTCGGACATTACAAGCGGAATGGACATATTTAAATTCACCAAGACGTTTACGTCAATTAGCTGTAGATGTTTTAAAAATGAAGCCAACTGAATTGAATCAAATGGTTAAGGATGATGCTTCTTAAGGTTAACTGGCATATATCGTTATGGAAAGAAAATGTTGCACATGAGCGGCGTCTTAAGGATGCACGTTCTCGAATTACTATTATCTTGGCATGTGCTTTGGCCATTTATTCCGCAGTTCTTGGGCGTTTGACTTATCTAGGCTACAACAGCTGCTCTCCGGCTGCTATGTTTTTAAAATCAGATCTAAATGCAACAAAACGTGGGTCAATATATGATTGTGCCGGTAATATTTTGGCAACCGACGTTTTAGGGTACACTTTATTTGCTGACGCTCAATTAATTTTAGATCCTAAAGAAACGGCTAAGCAATTGAAACGTGTACTTCCTAGTTTATCAGCGAAAGAAATTTACTTTAAATTAAAAACAAAGAAGCGCTATATCCCTATTTGTAAAAATGTTTCTCCTCAAACTAAAAAGATTTTGCAAGAATTAGGTTTGCCAGGTTTGTTCTTTAGAGCGACTTATTCTCGAGTTTACCCTCATGGTAGAAGTTGCGCCCACGTTCTTGGGTTTTGTGATGAGAATTCACATGGTTTATCTGGTATTGAAAAAGCTTTTGATAAAGATTTATGTGAAAAAAAGAAATCCATCTATCTATCTTTGCATGTTGGGTTCCAGGAAATGGCCCGGGATATCCTTGCAGAAGGAATAAAAAAATTCAAGGCTAAAGGTGGTAACGTTTTGATGATGGACCAAGATGGTCAAATTATGTGTGCGGTATCTCTACCAGATTTTGAAGGTGACGGTGGAGACCCCAGCGAAAAAATTGAAGGCGCATTTGATCGTAATTTTCAAGGGTGTTACGAACCTGGCTCTGTGCTGAAAATCATAAATACTACTATTGGTTTGGCAACGAAAACCGCTGATTGGTCGTCTTCTTATGATGCTAGACATCCTGTGCGCTTAGGTCGGTTTGTCGTTGACGATTTCCGTCCTAAAAGGCGTATTTTATCATTTGAAGAAGTCTTTAAATTTTCTTCCAATATTGGACATATGCAAATATCAACACGTTTTGGTGGCCCAAAGGTTCAACAGTATTTTTTCAAAAAATTAGGATTGCTGAAGAAGCTAAAACTGGAAATCCCCGTGGCCAGGACTCGGCCACCTAGAAAATGGGGTGAGATTGAATCTAAAACTATGTCATATGGTTATGGAGTCGCTTTTGCTCCTATTACATTTTTACGTATTGTGGCGACCATTCTTAATGATGGATATACTATTTTTCCAACTTTATTAAAACGTACGCCTGATGATTTAAGGGCTTTAAGAATACGAAGACAAAACAAAAAACCTGTTGTCGAAAAAGAAGTCTCTGCTACCATTCAGAAGCTCATGCGCATTGTTATTTTAGAGGGGACAGGAAGATCGGCAAATATAGATGGGCTTTATTTATTTGGTAAAACAGGTACAGCAGAATCTCTTGTTGATGGTCGGTATAGAAAAGATAGCCGAATAACAACATTTATCTGGTCTGTTGTTACCCCAGATGGTCGGAAATTTTATGGTTTAACCATGTTAGATAATCCACAGGCTATTGAAGGGACTCATGGATTTACTACAGCAGGGTGGAATGTTGTGCCTATCACAAAAGAAATCATAAAAACCATGATTCCCATTTTGAATATCACTCCTCAACCCGCTCCTACAGAAAACTGTCAGTCAGCTTAGCGTTTTATCTTTTTCATTACGTAAAAGTTATGGAATTGCATTTTTGACCACACACGTTCAAACAAACGACACATGGCGCCATTCCCTATAACATTCGAACTGGTTACTATCGGGTCTAAAACTACATTAAGGGCCAGGATAATGGCTATCATGTCTGGTGTGAAGTTTAGATAAAATTCATAGATAGGTAGCATGACAAAAATTGCGCCGCCAATCACAGCCGATGTGGCAAAACGTGCTAATACAAATATCACACTGAATTTGAGCCATATTTCAAAAGAGGGGATTTTCCCGAAAAATTGATGATAAAGAACGAAACATAAAAATGTGTTGGTAATGCAATCTCCAATTTGCTGTATGTTGGTTGTTGCTGGGATAATGGCTTCTGCTAAATGTGGTTCTTCTAAATTCTTCGCTGTGCCTTTTATAGTCCAAGGCATAGTAGACAAGCTACAGCCGGAGGATAAGGCTATTGACCAAGCTGGAATTAAATTTTTAACGTGCTGAATCATTGTCTTGATTTTGAATTTTGCGCCTATTCCAAAAACGAGGCTTATATAAATGAAAATAGCTAAAATTAACCACAGCACAACGGGCCCATAATTTTTAAAGACGTGCATTAATATACCAGAGCAATACATGTGCGCTGCAAAACCTAAGATGAAAATGGGAATAAGCCTGCTGAAAAATTGCGTCAATATGATTTGCATTATTTTTTTTCCGAAATGTATTCCTTTAATCAATTGTGGATTTTGAATCAATGCAGCTATACAGCCTAAACTCAGTCCAACGATTGATCCTTTATCAGCTGACCACCATGATGGTTTTACAAAAGGCAAGCGCCACAAAGCTTTAAAATTTTCATCTAAAGTGGTTATTTGGACTGAAGGTAGATGATCAACCAAAGCATTACCCCAAAAGTAGCTATACCAGGCGCAAGAAAAATTTGATAAAGCCTCAAAAATTATAATTGCCACAATGAATAAAGGTGCTTTTTTTTCAAAACCAGCTACTGTATTAGCGATAAAAAAACCTACCGTAAATGGCATCATCCACACAAGGAGGTCTTTAATGAACAAACTAATCGTATAGAAAGTCTGATGAGTATGTATTGGTAGGTAAGCTGCGAAAAGTAAATAAAATGCAAGAACCAAAATTGTTTGTACAGCGCGTTGTTGTATTACAAAAAACATGAGTGGGATTGAAGAATAGCGTAGCCCATTTTAATCCAAAATAATAATACTGGGAAGTATTTACATGTGCAGTAATTTAGAAATCAGTTTAGCCGAATAATTAACCATGGGGATGATGCGACGATAATTCATGTGTATTGGACCAATAACTCCTATTAGGCCAACGATTTTTTGTTCTAGGTTTTTATAAGGACTAACAACAAGGGAGTATCCAGATTTTTTAAACAACTCATGCTCAGAACCAATAAAAATTTTTATGCCTTCAGCATCTAAAGAAGATTGAATTAATTTGCTGGCTGTTTCTTTACGTTCTAGAGTGGAAAAAAGATTTTTAATTTGCTCCAGCTCTTCTATGGTTTGTATATTTTTAAGTAATTGTGATTGTCCGTGTATGAGAAGCGAGCCATCATCATCACCTTTCAATCCAAAAGCAAGGCCTTGTTGAATTAAGAAAGCGCTTAGCTCGTCTAATTGATGGCGTTCTTTGGTAAGTGCTTTTTGGATAATTTCCATGCTTTCTTCAAGAGTATTATCGATGAGGTAACTATTAATAAACCGAGAAGCAGAATGGAGCTGGTTGGGTGTAATTCCTTCGGGTAGCGAAATGATTCTGTTTTCTATAGTCCCTTCATTTGATACCATAACAACCAAGCCCTTGTTATCAGACAAATGTAGGAATTCAATATGTTTAATGCGTACATTTTCTGCTTTAGGGGCAATTACTATGGATGCGCAGTGTGAAAGATCAGCTAAAATATGAGATGTATCTGTAATTATATCATCTAAATTTTTATTGCGTTTTGTAGCATATTGCTCAAATTGTGCGCGTTCTTGGGGCGTTAATTCCTTTTGCTCAAGTAGGCCATCAATAAAAAACCTAAGACCTTTAACAGTGGGGATTCTTCCTGCAGATGTATGAGGTGAGTAGAGCAACCCGGCTTCTTCAAGGTCAACCATGATATTGCGGATGGTGGCGGGGGATAATATGGTTTCTAGGTGCTCAGATAGTGTTTTAGAGCCAACGGGGCCACCCTGATCGACGTAAATTTCAACAAGAGATTTGAAAATCTCTAAGGAACGTTTGTCAAGACTCTGCATGGTGACTTAAAAAGTTGACCTTTATATAGCATTTAGTTAGGCTAAATTAACACATGTCAAGAGCGAGCTCATGATTTCCAGGAAGAATTTGTCCCCTTGGTTTATATGGGGAATCCTGGCAGCTTTTTATTTATACGAATTAATGCTGCGTAGTTCGCCTGGTGTGATGACAAGCGATCTGATGGGGCATTACCAGATAGGATCTGGTAAGCTTGGTTTATTATCATCCGCTTGGTATTATCCCTACATTTTCTTACAAATTCCTTGTGGAATAATACTTGATGCATTTGGCGTACGTTGGGTTATTGTTTTATCTGCTTGTGTTTCCAGTTTGGGTATTTACCTGTTTTCTCAGGGAGATTCATTTGCAGAAGCAGTAATTGCCAGGTTTCTTCTAGGTGCGGGATCTGCGTGTGTGTTTATTAGCTGTTTGAAAGTTGCTTCAGAATGGTTTGCTAAAGAAGATTTTGGAAAAGTTTGTGGTTTTACAAATATTATGGGGACTGTGGGGGGATTGTGTGCGGGATATCCGTTAGCTCTTGTTATCAGCAAAATTGGATGGCAGAATGCATGTTTTTATGCTTCTTGCATAGGTCTGTTTGTGACGATATTGATATTTTTGTTTGTGTATGACAAGTCTGCCCACCACTATACGGCCAAAGATAGAAAAGATTTTATGTCTGGTTTGAATAACGCTGTTCGATCCAAGGATATGTGGCTTATTGCCACATTTAATGCTGTTATGTATGTACCTATTACGGCTTTTACAGACCTATGGGCGGTTCCATTCCTGAAAAACGCCTATAATTTACCGACAACAAAGGCGGCGTCAATCAGTATTCTTCTATATTTTGGTTCTGCTATTGGCAGTAGCTTTTGGCCGCGTGTGGCAGATCGATTTGGGAGCTATCTTAAAGTAATGCGGGTAGCATGTCTGATAACTATTGGTTTGTTTTGTATTGTTTTGCTGGGTAACAAGATACCTTTAATTGTGATGATTTGTACTATGCTTGCTGTTGGTATTGCGATTTCAGGCAAGATTCTTTCATTTGCCTGGGTGCATGCATTTTGTGATCCAATGCAGGTAGGCGTTGGTCTTGGATTCACGAATGCGATTACTATGACATCAGGATTGATTTTTCAACCTCTGCTTGGATATATATTGGACGTGTTTTGGCAGGGTCAGTATGCTTTTGATGGGGTTAGAGCGTATCCTGCAAATGCCTACAGTTATGCTATTGCTGTCATTCCAATTTTCCTGTTTTTAACCCTCTTCTTGTTATTTTTTATTAAAGAAACTCATCATAAGGCAAAAATCTCAATGCCATGTAAGTCAGTTGTTTAACAGTAGGTTACCCGATCTCGGTATTTCATATAAACGATGAATGTGCCCACAGCTACTAGGGCGAAAGTGAAAAATCCAACATACCAGTCCCATGAAGAAATTTTCTTTAATTGGGATGAAGATATGTTGGGTAAGCTGCTACACCAAGGTAACAGTCCAAGGGACTGTGGAGAGCAGAAATCTTTGATATTATTCACGTATTGCTCTTGTGATAGGTTTAATGTGTTTAAGTTTAATCCAGCCATATCAGTAAAACGTGCTTTAGCAAGATAACAAGCCACAAATTGTCTATGTGGCAAGTTGGCTAGCAAGGGGCAATTTTTGTTTACACTAACAACAGTCCTTTGGTAATGCCAGTGTATGCTATTACAGGTTTTTCCGTGATCTAGAGTGTCATTTTGGTAGATTACGTCATCTGCATCATGTATCGAATCAGCTTTAAAGATTTGTATATCATTGGCTAGCTGCTTTATTGATGCCGTCTCATTTACATCTGTACAAACGACTATGGCATTTAATGGATCAAGGAAATCGGAGCAGAATAGTTCTAGCGTCATTATCGACTCTGTATTGGTGTCTAGATCGATAAAGGTGACATTGGAAAAATCAGGGGTAATTTTTAAGCAGTGGTTCTGCGTTGTGAGTATATAAGATATAATGCAGTCCTGACATGAAGGTGCTATAAATGCCACTGCAGGAGATGTTATTTTGTCTTTTTGGATATCATAAATACATAAAGACATTATAATATTTGTTGTGTTCCTTATTTTTATTATATTATTAATTAAGTAAAAATTAAATAACAAAGATA
>DAHXKW010000061.1 GCA_027366195.1 Alphaproteobacteria bacterium
GTCATGGATCGTATCAATGTTGACGCTATTCGTCAGGAAGCCATAAACTTAATACGTTCTGACAGCTCTTTTTCAATGCCATCCTGCTGTGCCAAAGGTAGTACATAATTCATAACCACCAAAAATGCAGCGGCCTGCATCTCAATTTCCTTAATTTGAGAAGCTGGTTGCGCAGAGGATACGTCAAAACCAATTGCTTTCAAGTGAGATACAACATCTGCACGCGTTACATTCACTGTTTTCTTCGTTGCCGTATTTAAATAAGAACCAAGAACATCACCTTGTTTTAAATCAAGAATCGATACCAGAGTTTCATCTTTCTTTTTTTCATTTTTATTTTCTACCACAGGTGTATTCTGCGCCACCTTATCCCCTGTTTGCGGATCACAAAAAACACATTGCAATAATATTTCTAACATAACCATTATACTTAGGATGAACCTGCCATTATGTTAAAGTAATTACATGAGTGTGACAACTTAAAAATCTTGATATACAAATTAAACGGCCAAGTAGAAGATGTTTTTACAGATACAATTGGTATCGTCACACAAGGCATTGGTTACCTATTACATGTTTCACACAGAACATTACAAAACATACAAAAAGGGAAAAATATCAGCTTGTATATTGAACATTTATTCAGACAAGATGCTAGTCAAGTTTTAGTAGGATTTTATGATTTATCTGAGCAAGAAAGCTTTCGCTTGCTTATGACCGTACAAGGAGTAGGAATGCGGAGCGCTCTCAGCATTTTATCATTCTACAATTCTGAACAATTGTTCTCTTTAATTGTCTCACAAGACATAAAAAGCCTTACCAGAGCAGATGGAATAGGAAAAAAAACGGCTGAA
The DNA here is from genome assembly GCA_027366195.1 of Alphaproteobacteria bacterium. GTDB lineage: Bacteria > Pseudomonadota > Alphaproteobacteria > DAHXKW01. Next base: position 855 of record DAHXKW010000061.1, read on the forward strand.
AGGATTGTTCTTGAACTCAAAAATAAATTTAAAAATATCCCCATGTCGCCACCTCATAGTAATCATAAAGATGTTTTTGCCGCTTTAGAAGTTCTTGGTTTCACAAGAAGCGAGATACTTAAACATATTCAAACAGCCTCCCCTGATCTATCTACAGAACAAATGATTCAGCATATTTTAAAACAAGTAGGTACTTAATTATACGCGCTCAAATAAACGATCTAGCTGTTGTCGGGTAAGCTCTGTGTGGGTTGGTCTGCCGTGATTACATTGGGCAATGTTGGGTGTTTTTTCCATTTGGCGCAATAAAGCATCCATTTCCATAGAACTCAGACTTTGCCCTTTTCGAGTACTATTGTAACAAGCCATAGTCGCCAATATGGAATCAATAAGCGTATCTACATTCTGCGCTGATTCATAATGAATCAAATGACTTAACGTATCGTGTATAATTTGCCCATACATAGAGGGAGGAATTAAAGATGGTAGACTCTCTAAAATCGCTAATTGATCCTTAAGTTTAAAAACTATACCCATTTCTTTAAACTGATCCACAAATTGTCCAAGCAAATTCTGTTCCTCTACTGAAACAGGAACTTCAACAGGAATAACAAGTTTTTGTTTTTGAATCAGTCCTTTTTGGCATTTATATTTCTCATAAACAATTCTTTCATGGGCCGCATGTTGATCTATAATAAAAGTCTTTTCCACTGTTGCACTTATAATATAAGTTTTAAAAACTTGCGCTATAGCCTGCCCAAAATACATATATGGTAAGTGATGGATCTCCTCTTGAGGCGCTGAAATCTTCTGGAAAGTAGGCTTTAAACAAACTGTTGCTGCTTGATCAGGTTTTTCAGGAACCACTGGTGGCACAACATAAAACTGTCTTTGAATAGGTTGCGCCATTTTTTGTAAAAGGCTTTCGTTAACACGTGTCGTCATTTGCAAAGCGGCACCAAAATTTAAAGCACCACCAATCGCGCCTATAACATGCCTTCTGACTAAAGACTCATCCAAAAATCGTACTTCTGTCTTACATGGGTGGACATTTACATCAACAGAGCCTAATGGCACATTCAAAAATACGCACGCTAAAGGATAACGGCCATTAGGAATCCTATCCCCATAAGCAGTTTTAAGGGCATAATTAAAAATCTTGTCTTTTGCGAAACGATTGTTTACAAAAAAATACTGCCCATCACTCTGATGTCTATGACATGTTGGAATACTTATACAACCGGAGAAAGATAAACCATCCTGATCATACTCAAAAAACCTAAGGTCTGCTTGGGTAATATTTTCCCACACATCTAAAACCCGATCTTTGATATGCTCACGCGGTTTCAGATCAAAACGTAATTGCTCGTCAACTGTTAGCGTGAAACGTATGGCTGGATTAACTAAAGCGAGGCGTTTTACTGTTTGCACACTCTGAAGCGTTTCATAACTATCTCCCTTTAAAAATTTCAAACGTGCTGGCGTCGCAAAGAAAAGATCGAAGATTTCAACCTGAGTACCCCAGTTAATATAACTTTTAAAACTTACGGGAACCTCATTGCCCGCTTCAAGCTCTAAAAAAACTGGCTCTTTGCCTTTTTGTCTAGAAATAACCTGAATACGACTAATAGAGGCAATACTAGGTAAAGCTTCTCCTCGGAAACCATAACTTGAAACAGTACTTAAATCATTAGAATCTAACTTTGACGTGGCATGCCGTTCAAACGCCAAGATCAAATCTTCGGCAGACATGCCTACCCCATTATCCTTCACTTTAATATAACTTTTACCACCATGCCGAATATCGATATTATACCTTCATCAATTAATCTAGCGACCAACTTGCCGTTCAACACGCTTAAGCAGATTCAATAAGTTCACAAGTCCTTTAACGGCAAAATACTCACACTGGGATGGAATGATGATCTGGGTTGAGGCCACGATTGCAACTACCATAGATGCTCCCAAAGATG
>DAHXKW010000098.1 GCA_027366195.1 Alphaproteobacteria bacterium
TCCCTCAATAATTGATACTCTTTTTGCGTAATATTCATTCGAATTTTTATTAACTTTTTCTAAAATCTACACCACATAATACAATTATGCAAATCTTTCAAGATCTAGAAAAACTTTTTACCATACCAGGTGAACGGTTACCGAAATCAAAACACTTAAGGAAGGTAAAAAATGAGCATTCTAGGAAACCTGAAAGCGCTTGTTTTGTTGAAGATTTTTCATTTTATTTTACATAATTTTAATTATTAAATTAAAAATGGGTAGAAAATGGTAGCTGTCAAGACTTGTATTCCAAATTTTCTCCTTCTAAAAATTAAGTAAGATCTTTATTTTCGAAAAATCATGCAAATCTTGCGCCAATACACAGTAAATAATGCTTATGATAATATCAAATTCAAAAAAACGCATTCGGAAATTCGCAATCCTGATGGCACAATTGTATTTCGACATGAAAACATCGAAGTGCCCGACCAGTGGTCTCAAATTGCTTGCGATGTATTAGCGCAAAAATATTTTCGAAAAAAAGGTGTTCCCCTAGAAACAGAAATTGTTCCAGAAGAAGGTGTCCCGGCATGGCTTCAAAGACGCGTGCCAAAAGAAGGGACAAAATTTGGTAGAGAAACAAGTGCGAAGCAAGTATTCGATAGACTTGCTGGTTGTTGGGCCTATTGGGGGTTTAAAGAAGGTTATTTTGATACAGAAGAAGATGTGCGTGCGTTTTATGATGAAATGCGTTTCATGCTAGCTAATCAGATGGCAGCCCCTAATTCGCCTCAGTGGTTTAATACGGGATTATATTGGGCGTATGGTATAACCGGAGAACCTCAGGGACATTACTATATTAACAACAAAACAAAAGAAATGTGTTTTGCCACTTCATCTTACGAACGGCCTCAACCCCATGCTTGCTTTATTCAAAGTATCGGTGATGACTTGGTGAATGAAGGCGGCATTATGGATTTATGGGTACGAGAAGCCCGTTTGTTTAAATATGGTTCTGGTACGGGAACAAATTTTTCAAACTTGCGCGGTAATGGTGAATTGCTATCAGGAGGGGGGAAATCTTCTGGGCTTATTAGTTTTTTAAAAATTGGTGACAGAGCTGCTGGAGCAATCAAATCAGGCGGCACTACAAGACGTGCAGCTAAAATGGTTATTGTCGATATTGATCACCCTGACATTGAAGAATTTATCGATTGGAAAGTAAAAGAAGAGCGAAAAGTGGTTGCTTTAATTACGGGTTCTAAAATTAGCAAGCGGTATCTTCAAATACTTTTTGATGCCTGCAAAGCAGAGGATGGTTCTGCTGTAAAAAATGCCATCAGAGAAGCGCGAAAACAGATGATCCCTGAAAATTATATTCAAAGAACAGTTCAAATGGCAAAAATGGGTATCGAACATCTTGAATTTGAAGTTTATGATAAAGATTGGGATTCTGAGGCTTATTTAACAGTTTCTGGTCAAAATTCGAACAATACAGTTCGCGTAACTGATGCGTACTTAAATGCTGTTGAAAATGATTCCGATTGGCATTTGACAAACAGGACTGATCGTTCAGTGGCCAAAACAATCAAAGCCAGGGAATTGTGGGATAGAATTGGGCTTGCTGCCTGGAGTTGTGCTGATCCGGGAATCCATTTTGATACATGTATTAATGATTGGCATACTTGCCCCAATTCTGGTCGAATTAATGCCAGTAATCCTTGTTCTGAGTATATGTTTTTAGATGATACTGCTTGTAATTTGGCGTCTTTGAATTTAATGCAATTTTATACGGGTGAAACGATTGATATCGCTTCTTATGTTCATGCGCTTCGTTTGTGGGCTATTGTGCTCGAAATCTCGGTTGCAATGGCTCAGTTCCCAGGGAAACGTATTGCACAGTTGTCTCATGATTTCAGAACCCTAGGTCTTGGTTATGCAAACCTTGGTGGGCTTTTGATGGCAATGGGAATTCCCTATGACAGTCCAAAAGGAAGAAATCTTGGTGGGATGCTTGCTTCTATCCTAACAGGTGTTGTTTATCATACATCTGCTCTTATGGCTAAGGAGTTGGGACCATTCCAAGAATTTTCTAACAATAAAGAACCTATGCTACGTGTGATGCGAAACCATAGACGTGCTTCTTATGGTGAAACATCGGGATATGAATCATTATCCACTCCGCCCGTCCCTATCGATCACAAAGCATTGGACAGCCAGGACTTAGGTAACACTGCTAAATTGATCTGGGATGAAGTTGTCGAGCTTGGAGAACAATATGGTTTCCGTAACGCTCAAGCCACTGTTATTGCCCCAACCGGTACAATTGGTTTGGTCATGGACTGTGATACAACAGGTGTTGAGCCTGATTTTGCTCTTGTGAAGTTTAAAAAATTAGCAGGTGGTGGGTATTTCAAGATTATTAACCGCATGGTAACGTTAGGATTGCAAAATCTTGGGTATACAGAAAAGCAAATAACTGGCATTACAGATTATGTTGTTGGAGTAGGATCTTTGAAAGACGCACCACATATTAATCATAAAACCTTGAAAGAAAAAGGTGTGACCGCTGAAATGTTGGCTAAAATTGAGACGCAATTACAGTCAGCCTTTGATATTAGGTTTGTTATAAACGCATCGACCCTTGGTGAGGAGTTTTGTGGTGCACTAGAAGGAAATCCTCAAGATGACATTCTTGTGAGACTCGGCTTCTCGGAAGAAGCTATCAATACAGCCAATGTATACTGCTGTGGTGCCATGACTATCGAAGGGGCACCACATCTTAAGCCAGAACATTTAGCTGTTTTTGATTGTGCTAACCCTTGTGGAAAATTAGGAAAACGCTTTTTATCAGTAGAAAGCCATATCCGAATGTTAGCTGCCGTCCAGCCTTATATCTCAGGCTCTATTTCTAAAACTATTAACATGCCCAACTCTGCTTCTGTAGAGGATTGTTTAGATGCCTATACCCTATCTTGGAAATTGGGATTAAAGGCGAATGCTCTTTATAGAGACGGATCTAAGCTTTCTCAGCCATTAAATACTGTTATGGACGATGATATCGATTTGACTGAAATGGACCACCAAGAAAAAATAGAGGCTGTTGCTGAAGCCTTAGCTAATGTAACTATCCAACGCAAACGACTACCCAATAGACGTGTGGGTTATACACAAAAAGCAAAAATCAGTGGTCATAATATATATCTTCGTACAGGAGAATATGATGACGGTAAACTGGGAGAAATATTTATTGATATGCATAAAGAAGGTTCAGCTTTTAGATCACTAATGCACAATTTTGCTATGGCCATTTCGATCGCCTTACAGTATGGGGTACCTTTAGAAGAATTCGTAGATGTATTCGTCTTTACCCGTTTTGAGCCTTGTGGGATGGTTCAAGGAAACGATCATGTCAAAATGGCTACATCAATCTTAGATTATCTCTTTAGGGAGCTTGCTATAAGCTATTTAGGACGATACGACTTGGCGCACGTAAAAATTGATGAACTCAGCCCAGACTCCATAGCTCACGTGGATGGACACGTTTTGTCGATTAATTCTATCAGGGCAGCGGGTGGTTATCGTCCTACTACTCAATCGGCATCCAGCATATCGAAGACTTTGGGTTACGCGGGAGACAGTTGTGCAGACTGTGGTAATTTTACCATGGTCCGTAATGGCACGTGTCTAAAGTGTAACACCTGTGGTGCAACAAGTGGTTGTTCTTAAATTCATTCCACTTAGATTATAAAAATCCTATAATAGATTTAAGTGAGTGAGCCGAGATATAAGGATTGCAGTTAACACGAGAAGATTTAGAGCATATTTCTTCAGGGCAATTCTCCAAATTGATAACTTGGCAGGCTTCAGATATGGATCCTAATCGTGTTATTATCCCAGCTCCACCCTATCTATTTATGTATGAGGTCATTTACCTTGATCAAGATCATATTAGATATAGGTGTCATCCTGACAGAAATCCGTTATTACAGGAATGTGATACATTACCTGCAGGTATAGCTTTGGAATTCTTCCAGGGTTATATGGTATTAGCCGATTGGATGGGGTATGCAGCTCTTCCGCAAAACAGTATGCACAGAATTCATCGGGCTTTAGGTGGAAAATTTGAATATGTAGCCCCCCTACCCTCTATTCATAATACACTAGATATTGATATACGCATTACAAAGGTAACCAAATTCGGAAAGACAACTATCTTACAGTACCAGGGAGAAATGAGCTCAAATGGTCAAACAATTATTCGCATTAAGGATTTTAGTGGTATTTTTTATGAAAAGGGTACAGCCAAATCAGGGAACGTTGCGTATATCCCACAAGAGACTTCTCCCGTTCAAACACTTCCTTCTACCATCCAAACAAAATTGCGCACCTACGATACCGTTGATGTATATAGTGAACAATACTTAGAAGGAATTCGGGCTATAGATCCAAAAGAATGGTGTTTTAACTGTCATTTTGTCAATGATCCGTGCATGCCAGGATCATTTTTGTTTCAAGCATTTTTTGATATTATGTCGCAATATCTAGGGCGTTTAGTTCAACCTGTTTCTGGCCAAGAAATTCTCTCTTCTGCCAAATTACATGTTTTGCCAAGTAATAAAGAGCTGCGTTTGTGTATTGCCATAAAAGAACGTGAAAGTAGCAACCCAGGAAAAATTAATTGTTTGTATACGATCTATGTCGACAACATCCAAGCTTTTAGTGTTGAGAATATCACTATTGTGTAAAAATTTCTGCCCCCGTGGACGTAACACCTATAGAGTGTTCCCACTGAGCCGATAATGAATGATCTCGTGTGATGGCTGTCCATCCATCCTTAAGAATATCCATCTGCCATTTACCAGCATTGATCATTGGTTCTATCGTGAAGAACATACCTTCTTCCAGTAAAATTCCTGTTCCTTTCTGGCCGTAATGTAGAACAGATGGTTCATCGTGAAAAACTCTACCAAGGCCATGTCCGCAAAAATCACGAACAACCGAAAAACCTTTGCTTTCAGCTATTGTTTGAATAACGTGTCCAATATCTCCAAGGCGGGTACCGGGTCGAACGATATCAATAGCGCGCATAAGACATTGATAAGTCGTATCTACAAGCAACTGTGCTCGTTTGCTAACTTTGCCTATGATGAACATACGACTTGTATCACCATACCAACCATCCAAGATCACTGTCACGTCAATATTTAAGATATCCCCTTCTTTTAGAATATCAGTTGTACAAGGTATACCGTGACAAATGACGTGGTTAATAGAAGTACAAATTGATTTAGGATAACCTTTATAATTTAAAGGTGCAGGAATGGCGTTATGTTTAATAATAAAATCATGGCATAAATCATTTAACTCTAGTGTTGAAACACCAGTCTTAACGTAAGGCGTAATGAAATCAAGCACCTGCGCAGCTAATTTGCCTGCTTTTCGCATGCCCACATAGTCATCTTGTTTATGAATTGTAATCGACATCATAATTTATCAAACAATTTATACCTTATTGTACGGTATCCAAACGTACAGAGACTACCCAAAAGTGTTAATAAATGCTATAAATACTTTGGGGGCGGTTAGCTCAGCGGTAGAGCGTTTCGTTTACACCGAAAGGGTCGGGGGTTCAAATCCCTCACCGCCCACCATTTATGCGGGTGTGGTGAAATTGGCAGACACGCCAGATTTAGGTTCTGGTGCCGCAAGGCGTGGGGGTTCAAGTCCCTCTACCCGCACCACTTTCTTTATCTGTTTTTCATGTAATCCTTATAAGGCGTAGAAGTACTATCACGTAAATCCCAATGCTTTTGTAAAATAGTTGCAACTTCGGGTTGATTAACTAGAATCACTAAGACTTCTGCATTCTTAAACTCTGCGCCATTTGTCCAGTTATAAGATCCAATGAGAGACGTTATGCCATCGATAATAATAACCTTGCGATGGGCAATAGCAGGTTTATGGTCGATTTTTACAGGGATGCCAGCCATTGCCAGGTCAGGAACATATGTGGAACTGTCTTGTGCAGTTTGTGTTTTATCAGCAATAATATAAACTTTTACACCCCTTTTATAAGCACGTAGTAATGCAGCAGCGATTGGTTGCCCTGTTAATTGGTAAGCATGGACGTATATTGTTTTTGTAGCACCATCAATAAGCTGAACAATACGTCCAAAACATTTGTCTTTAGGTGGGCATAAAATTTCGAGTTCTGTTGCTTTCGCTTTTTCACCAGGTATAATTGTTAAGGGGGTTATAGGGTCGGTGAGTGCGGGACGACTTATTGGTCCTGAAAACAGGTGGAACAAGGTAAAAAATAACATCACGATTGTTTCTATTTTAATATTATTTATATTATACTATAAATTTAAATATTTTTAAATAAGCATGTGGCCTTTAAAGGATTAG
>DAHXKW010000103.1 GCA_027366195.1 Alphaproteobacteria bacterium
CACAAGTTGATATGCTTCTACAATCTTGCTCTACCTTAGTCTCATTATTGTCTTTTTCACCCTACTTTCTTCATGGTCATTTTATCGACTACATCAATGGCGGAAACTTTATCAATTCTACAAACCACTTTATGCTGATAATAAGCCATACAAAAACTGAAAAAATGGTCATAAATCCGAATATAACGCATCTTGTGTATAGGGATCGTTTGCGACAAACGTCCATTCGAATACAGTACTCTCTATCGTCCACAGTTGCTCCTACTATATTTTATTGTCCATCTGTTTTTATTATACTATAATTTATATTAAAACATAATAATTTGCATAATAAATAAATATTTAATACTATTAAAATAGGATGAGCGGAAGAGAAACATGTGAAGATTAACGATTACGCTTTTGCTGGGGCATTGATTGGTGGCTCAATTATTAATTTTTGGATTGATAAAATTCCTTTGTGGGGAACAAAAATTCCCTTATATGGATACTGTTCTACGGTTGTTTTTACAGAGCATAATCATGAAACTAGTGTATGGGCAAACTATATTTCACTTCTTTTTCTTAAAGGTGTTGTGTATATAGTTCTATTCGTTTTTCTAACGAAACTGTTTTCACCTCATGATGATTCAGAGAAAACAAAAACCTCAGAAATAATTGATCATACAATAAAGAATTCTATTAAAGGATTGGTTTATAGCTGAGCCAACTCTAGTTCTTTAACGCGGTCACGAATTTGTACGGCTGTTTCAAAGTCTAATTTTTCTGCGGCTTTGCGCATCAGTTTATTTAATTTATCGATATTGTTCTCGCTGGCAAACATGTTGATTTGTATACCTGTTTTTTTCTTGGGTTCAAGATCTAAACTATTTCTAATATCTTTAACAACTGTTTTTGGAATAATCCCGTGGGCTTCATTATAAGTCATTTGTTTATCACGGCGACGCTGTGTTTCATCTAAAGCAGCCTTCAAAGCATTTGTCATTTTATCTGCATATAAAACAACTTTACCTTCAGCATTACGCGCAGCGCGGCCAATAGTTTGAATGAGGGATGATTCTGAACGTAAAAAACCGGCTTTGTCTGCGTCTAATATGGCAACCAGACCCACTTCTGGTAAATCAAGTCCCTCTCTAAGCAAGTTTATACCCACAAGAATATCAAATTCTCCGCGCCTTAAATCCTGGATAAGTTCTATACGAGCAAGTGTTTCCACATCAGAATGTAAATATCGGACCCTAATACCCAGTTCTTTCAGGTAATCTGTTAAAGCCTCAGCCATTTTTTTAGTTAGGGTCGTTGCTAGCACTCTGTATCCTTGAGCAATAGTTTCTCGACATTCGTGGATGAGATCATCAATCTGGTCTGTACAAGGTTTTACGATGCAAATAGGATCGATTAAACCTGTGGGGCGAACGACTTGTTCTATAATATGTTCTGCACTGATTTCCAATTCATAGGGTGCCGGAGTAGCGGACACATAAATGGTTTGAGGGCGCATTTGATCCCATTCTTCGAATTGAAGGGGGCGATTGTCTTTGGCTGAAGGCAGTCTGAAGCCATGTTCAACAAGCACGCCTTTTCTGGCTTGATCGCCGCGGTACATAGCACGAATTTGAGGGACACCTACATGTGATTCATCGATGATCAGTAGTGCGTCTTTTGGAAGGTATTCAAATAAAGTAGGAGGCGGTTCCCCAGGTGCTTTACCCGTTAGATAGCGGGAATAGTTTTCGATCCCAGAACATGTCCCTGTGGCTGTCATTGTTTCCAGGTCGTATTCTGTTCTTTGCTTTAGGCGTTCGTATTCTAAAATTTTTCCCGCCTGCTGAAATTCCTTAAGTCTCATCCCCAGATCTTTGCGTATTTCTTTAATAGCCTTTTGCATGGTAGGTTGCGGGGTAACGTAATGGCTGTTAGGGAAGACGGTGATGCGTTCAAGGGATAGATGCTTTTTACCTGTTAGGGCATCGATTTCCTCTATGCTTTCAATTTCATCGCCAAAAAAGCGAATGCGCCAAGCACTGTCATCATAGTGTGAAGGGAAAATGTCTAAAACATCGCCACGCATGCGAAAGGTGCCGCGTGTAAAGTTCATATCATTTCTATGATATTGCATAGAGGTCAGTACCTTTGTGATCTCAGGTGTTGAAATGAGTTGTTCTTGATGCAGGGATAAAGTCATTTCAGCATAGGTTTCGATTCCACCAAGGCCGTAGATACAAGATACACTAGCCACAACGATGACGTCTTTTCTTTCAAGCAAAGACCGGGTAGCACCATGGCGCATACGATCGATTTGTTCGTTGATTGTTGCTGTTTTTTCAATGAAGGTATCGGTTCTGGGCACATAAGCTTCAGGCTGGTAATAGTCATAATACGATACAAAGTATTCAACGGCATTATTGGGAAAGAAGTCTTTCATTTCCCCATAAAGTTGGGCGGCTAATATTTTGTTAGGGGCCATGATCAGGGTCGGTTTTTGAACAGCTTCAATGGTTTTGGCCATAGTGAATGTTTTCCCACTTCCTGTAACGCCTAATAGGACCTGATCGCGTACACCCGTATTAATGTTTTTCACCAATTGTTCAATAGCATTGGGTTGGTCGCCAGCAGGTTTATATTGTGAAACAACCTGTAGAGGTTCAATTTGTTGGCTTTCAGGTCTTAAAACAGGATGCAATAGGATTATATTTTTCTTGGTTTACTTAAGAGTATATCACAAGCTGTAAGCGTGTCGTCATCCTCGCGAAAGCGAGGGGCCATTGACTGGCGGGTATCATGGATTCTCGCATGCGTGAAAATGACAGTAATTTAAAAAATTTAACCATATCTTAATCCGCCTCTGCTATTTAATGACATATGTTTATTGGATAGGTATATAAAGTGCTTATATTATTACAGCTCGCCTTGGCTAGTGCGTCAGCAGTGGTTGGGGATGCAAGTTCAAACCAAGTTCTTCCTAAAGTTACCGAAGGTAATATGAAAATAGAAATTCAAGGTAAAGAACGTCACGTTGTATATCAACAGGAGGGTGGGAAATTATTAGCTTTAGGTATAGCAGATGATCAGACTGCTGCAAAAGAACACTTGGGAAAGTTAACACAACTAAGTTCTCGCGGAGCGGTTAAAGCAACAACGGGGGCTGCTTCCGCCGTGGCCACGCCTTCACCAAGCCCAGCAAGAGCGAGCGCGGCAAAGTCTTTTTCTTCTGTGTCCCGCACTTCTTCTTTTGGTCAAAAAGGTAGAAAGGTAGCGGGCGGAGTAATGACTCATGCGATCGGGGACAGCGGTCAGCGTTTTAAAATTTTCATTGCTGGTAAATCTACGGCAACGGAACAGGATAAACAGTATCTTCTAGACGCATGGCGGATTGTGTCTAAGAAGTTAGAGGAAGGATCTGGTATTAACGGTGGAAATACAGGTTCAGTCTCGGTGGCTCCCACTTCCATTCCAACTTTAACAAAGACCGGAGCTAGCGAAGATTCAACTCTTCTGATGGAACGTCAAAAAATAAAAGAAGAGCTGAGGATAGGTCAGTTTCAACAAAATAGGAAAAGTAATCCTAATCAGTTTTATCGAGTATATTTGTATATTGAAAACTATTTAGCAGAGCGTGCTGAGAACGGAAGGATGTTGGCAGATGAGTTGTGGGGGGAAATTGCAACTAAAATATCAAGAGATGAAAATAGAAAGCCAAAACCAGTTTATTATGAAGTGACCCCCATCGTTCCCACAACAGAAAGTGGAAATTAAGAGAGTCCCAACTCAAGTCACTGTATTCTGTTCATGGTTTCTTTTTAAAGTCAAACAATATTTTACAAACTACTACTAAACACCTCATGCGGCCGCTG
>DAHXKW010000067.1 GCA_027366195.1 Alphaproteobacteria bacterium
GTTAGGGCAGATGTTTGTGGCGCTTCCAAACAGATTTGCAAAGAGTTTGAATATAAACATATGCATTCATTTTATGTACATCATCATCGGAAGGATTTTCTTGCGATTTTGCACGTGTTTAAGCTTCACTCATCATTAAAAAAACCACTTTGTAATGCCATCGATGCAATTTTAAAAGATGTAGCACCAACGCTTAAGGGAATCTTATCAAAAAGCGTCCAACAAATGGTTGCATTCAAACCTATGTACGCTGAACTGGCCATCTTAGAGGCATTACAAAAAGAACTGAAGTGAAAAAATGTGTGAGTTCAAAATGCATTTAAACATGCTGATCCAGAGAAAGATTTACCTCAAAACTTTGAAAAGAAAAAAAAGAGTTATTGCCAAATGCTCAATGTATCTGAGGATGGCAAAGAAATGGTACGCAAATTAAAAGAAGAAATGGTTTCATCCATTAAAGAATTCAATGATGATTTTCCAAACAATCAGGATGTAACGATTAAAAAGAAAACAACCAAGTCTGGTAAGGTCAAGCATCGTCTTTGCTTAACACCTTACATTAAGCAGGATGATCCGCAAAACATTCAGATGCTTAAAAATGAGATTGAATGGCTATGGCCCAACAACAGTTTACTCGACATTTTAAAGGAAGCGGATCTCAGAATTGGGCTAACACAAGAACTCATTCGTATGACAGATAGAGTTGCGATTGATCCAAAAGTGCTTCAAGAAAGGTTATTGCTGTGCTTATTTGCTATGGGTACTAATACTGAATTCAAAAAGGTATGTGCAGGTAGTGCCCATACAGAAGCTGATCTTCTGTACGTTAAGAAACGCTTTATTACTCCAGAGGGATTACAGCATATTCTTACGAAACTGTCTAACAGTATATTGGCTATCAGAGATAAGAAAATATGGGGAAACAGCATTAGCCTATTTGCTTCAGATGCAACGAAGTTTGCTGTCTGGGATGGCAATGCCATGAGTGAATATCATATCCGTTATCAGGGCGATGGTGTAATGGCCTATTGGCATGTCGACAAGAAAGCCTTGTGTATATCAGGACAATTAAGAAAATGTGGAGATTCTGAAGTTGTATCTATGCTTACAGGACTCTTGCATCACGGAACAGAAGCCAAAATTAAAGAACATGTCACCGATACACATGGACAAAGCTTTGTTGCCTTTGCTTTCACCTATTTGCTTGGCATTGATCTCAGGCCAAGAATTAAAGGCATAGGAAAAATAAAGCTAAGTAAACCAGATCATAATTTTCCAAAGGCATACTACGAAAACATAGAACCAGTAATGGGAAAAGCTATTAACTGGCAACTCATATTAAAACATTATGATCAGATCATACGTTATCTGGTTGCTTTTAAATTAAGGACGGCAGAGCCTGAAGTTTTGTTCAAAAGATTTATTGTTGAAAACAGAAATGATTCACTTTACAAAGCAGTTGTTGAGTTGGGGCATGCAGTTTATACAGGGCGTTTTGGTTGTAAATACTTGATGATAAAGGACTTTCGGATTGAGACAGAAGAAGCAGCAAATGTCATAGAAAACTGGAATTCTGGTAACCACTTTACCTGCTTTGGTAAACGAGGAGTAATTTCATCTAACGATGCTATTGAGCAAGAAATGTCCATCCTTGCGCTTCATCTACTGCAGTCTTCTCTTGTCTATATCAATATGCTCATGATTCAACGTGTTTTAAAGGGCAGAAAATGGAAAAACAAATTAACTCTAGAAGACAAACGGGCGTTGACAGCTCTGTTCTTTCTGCATCTCAATCAGTATGGCACTTACACGCTGAATATGGATAAACGGCTCAAAATAGATAAGGAGGAATAAATATTATGTCAGAAGCACCAGCAAGAATGAAAGTGTCAGAAAAGGCTAAACAAATTGCAAAGCTACTTAGGTCTGAGAGACCGGACTATTTCTATCTTAAAAACCTATTTCGACATATTCGGAAAGAACTGAAAGTAAGTGTTACACAGCAAAAAAAGAAGTTACCCTATGTGCCTTCAGAAGAAGAGATTAAGAAATATTATGAAGCCGTATGGCACGGGCAAAACATAAAGCACATGGCAATGATTAGAATCATGCTATACACCGGAATAAGGGTCGGGGAACTGATTAAAGTAAAAAGAGAGAACGTAGATTTGAATGCTTGTCAAATACGGATTCAAAACGGGAAAGGGGGGAAAGATCGCATTGTTCCATTCCCAAGCAGTTTTAAAGAAACATTACTATCGTATATGAAGGACGCGAAAGAGAAAGGCGGAAAAGGGATAGTGTATTTGTTTGAATCCAACTGGAAAGGCCCCTATACCGATCGTGGTATTAGGAAAATTCTGAAAGATTATACCGAACTTGCAAATATGGATCATACAATCACGCCGCATAAACTCAGGCATTTTTTACTAACATGGATGAAGAAACAAGGGATAGACGATGCTTTGATACAACCCTATTCTGGTCATGAATCGCGCACATCTTTAGAGATATATTCAAAACTTTCAATTACAGATGCTCAAAACACTTATAACAAGGTTATTAATACATTCCCTATATAGAAGAACCAATTCTAAAATGTAAACAACACTTTTGTGGATAAAAAATATGACAGAAAAAAACAAAATCGAACAATCACATAAGGGGTTGCGCTGTTATGGTCTAAAAAAATAGTGATCTTGCCCCGTTTTAGTGGACACTCTTATGCGATATTTTTAGATTAATCCTCGAAATACAGCTTGACTACTTAAAATTAATATGGCCATTCCAACAAAACGATTTGCATGACAGCCTTAGAAACTATTTAAAATCCGCGGCAACTGCTGCATTAAATAAAAAGGAATAGAAAGCAGCTGGTACCTAATTTCGCTTTGATGGTTAGGCAAATATACATTGACTTTGGTTATATTAGGCATCCCATCATAAATTCTCACGGAATTTTTTTTACCTTTTAAGTACATAAAGTAATGTAAAGACTTCAAAGTACCCGCTGTCCCTGATTTAATTTCTATGGGAATAATTTCTCCATGGCTTTCTATAAGATAATCAACTTCAGCTTCTAGCCCTTTTTCTTCTCTTTGCCAATAGTAAAGTTCTGGATCTTTATATAAGGGAAATAAAGTACGCAGCATCTGCCCTACAATTTGCTCTGACAACCCACCGTCTACGATATTTTTTGAATCTTTCAAACGCAAAGAATTTGACAGCATACAATTGGCTAAGCCTACATCTAAGAAAATTTGTTTAAACGCTTTTTCTTTCACTTCTGCGTTTAATGGTAATGAGTTAGCCGCTGTTAATTGTACATTGTGACAAATCCTGGCTTGATTAAACAATTTAAGAATTTGTTTAGCAGCCGGTGACTGTATTGTCGGATCAGCTTTCGAATATTTAAACTTCTGCCCTAACTGATGTGGAATAGATCGTAAAATGGTTAATAGTCTGGTGACATCTAATTTTCCTTTGTACTTATAAAAGTCATCTTTATACGTAGCTAACAGATCTTCTTGTACCGGAATTATACTGGAAAACATTTGAGTTTCTCTCCATTTAGCAATACACGCGGGCATACCACCTACATGGCAATATATTCTAAAAAGATCATTAAGCTTCTGGTGAAGTGCTAAAGGAATTGGTGATGTAATGTCAAAATTTTTTACATAATCCAAAAGCATCGTCTCATCTAAGGCCCCTAAGAACTCCTCGAAGGAAAAAGGTTCAATATACAGATAACTAACACGTCCAACTGGCATACTTAATGAATAATCAGATAAAATAAATTCCAATAAAGACCCAGCCGCCATTAGAGATAAAGCAGGAAGCTCTTCATAGAACCAGCGCAGCTTAGAAAGCACCTCTGGTGCATCTTGTATCTCATCCAGGAATAGAAAACTTGATTCTAACTTAATATCTACACCTATATAGCTCGCTATATTTCTCATGATTATCTTAGGATCGTTAGAATCAAACAATGACTTTAATTCAGGATTCCTTTCAAAATTAAGTTCAACCAAAGTAAGTGCTTTATTCTTTGCAAATTCTCTGGCAATCCAAGTTTTTCCAACCTGCCTCGCGCCTCTTAAAATTAGAGGTTTACGATCTGAGTCATTAAACCATATATGTTCTAAGTAATGAAGCGCCTCTCTGTACATATAAATTTCTTCCCCCACAAAATATTACCACAAGATTGCACACTTTTAATTATCATGTCAACAAAAGAACATAATATTTTATTGACATAAACATGTTTTTATTGATATTAAACCACTCCAATTTTTCAGAGCCTATAAAAACAAATTATATATTTATGCTTTACTATAAACAATTTGATGAAAATATTATTTCTATCAACTATATTGTGGTTAAAAAATACTTTCTTGCGGTATCTTTCACTTCAATAACTTTTCTAGCTTTTAGTTTCTATTTATTTAGCCTTTCACAGGTTGAAACATCTAAATGAAACTGAGATTCTGCAAAATCTGATCTGATCCTACCCCGTTTTAGTGGACACGGTTACGCGACATTTTTTGACTGATTTTCGAAACACAGAGGTGAAACGGAACCAATGGAAGAATGTCTGCGCAAGCGATTATAATAGGCTTCTATGTAATAGAAGATGTTTTGT
>DAHXKW010000130.1 GCA_027366195.1 Alphaproteobacteria bacterium
ACACCTTCGTTAATACAACCAACAGTTGTCCTTGTTGGTGTATCAGCTGTTGCAGCACCTAAAAAAAACAACCCGATCATACTAAACATTGGTTCCGTTTCACCTCTGTGTTTCGAAAATCAGTCAAAAAATGTCGCGTAACCGTGTCCACTAAAACGGGGTAGGATCAACATTGTTCCGTGAAGATCAGAAAACATGGCCAGAGCTGGAAGGTTGTACAGTCAAAACGACTATGCAACATCGTGATCTTGAACCATTCTTACGCGCGCAAGGTGTTAGTCAATGCATTCTCCTTGCTGTACAAGAACGAGGTAAAGCAGAGCTGATTGGCCCTTATGATCGCTTTCATGCTTTTTATAAAGAACACAATAATCAGTTACGTATATACCACATCACGGAAATGCAGTTACGTATGCGCTTGTTCGCACTTGAACAACGTTTTGGAGAAGCGCCTTGTTCTGCTTCAGACATGTTACGTTCAGATGCTTATACACGTCTTATCGAACATGAACTCTATGTTCGGCCCGAGTTAATGAAACGATTTGATGAACATGTGGCTACGCAAGCACTTTATCATCTTGAAAAAACCGGACAAATGCCGTCTGGACAAGAATTTCGTAAAATTCAACAGCGGGTCAATATGGCTTGTCAGCAATTTGGATTACGAGAATGCGATAAAATCTTCAAAAATTCTCTTTCGCGAGATGATCAGAAACAAATTCAATTTGATTTGCAGCGGCAAAGAGAAATGGAAAGATAAAAAGTATTGGAGGAAAAATTATTCTGAATTCTTATGCTATATCCAATTACTTATACTATAATATTTTGAGAGTTACGTGGAATGAGTGTACCAATGTTTAGTATGATCGGGTTGTTTTTTTTAGGTGCTGCAACAGCTGATACACCAACAAGGACAACTGTTGGTTGTATTAACGAAGGTGTATCAGATCTTTCTGGAGCGAAGTTTTCTCTCAAGGAAAGTTGCGAAGATATTGAGTGGCAAATCGCACAAAGAGAAAAAGACACTGCTTTAAAATCACCGATATTTGATTTGTCCCTAGCCGATAATTATATTACAGATGAAGGAATCGACGAGCTTTGTACTTTTGTGACAAAGTTTTTTCACAATACTGATCGTAAGTTGCATACATTATCTCTTGCGAACAATCGAATCACTGAACGAGGCGCTCTTCGCTTATTGAATCTTTTACGTGCTGTAGACTTAAAAGAAATTGATCTTTCAACGAATTATATTACTACTTCTAAAGTTGTTGCCGCAGGAGTGTACACTCAGTATCAAAGCAGTGGGAAAACAATTATTCTATGATTTGTTTTTTTATTTCTCAGTTTTTATTCTCTGTGGAAGAGGGTTGGCGCTACAAGGAAACATTTGATTTACAAGTTGGCCAAGCTACTGTGAGCACACGAAGTCATCATGTTGAAATGGATGAAAAATTAGGTGCTTTTTATTTTGCATTGGGTCGTTCTACTTTATTTGGTGGTACATTAGATCGTTCAACTGTTTTATATTTGATACGCTTTCTACCAGTATTTTCATCTTTTGATGGTCAGGTTTTATATAAAGATACCGTTCAGCTTGATTCAGAGTTGCTGATGAAATCTGCGGATACCGCATGGAAACCCAATAGGCATTTTCTTGCTAATGAATTGATTTTTATTAGTGGTTTTTGCAAGCGTGATAATGAGCAAGTTCTTACTGATGGTAACAACGATTATGTAAAATGTGAGGTGGCAGGTATACCAAATGCTGTGTGGCGTAAACCTCTCAATTTAGTCGTAACAGATGCGGCTGTTTACAGGAATTTTTTCTATATGTATGGTGCTTTACCAAATATATGGCCAACATGTCACTTAATAGGGCGTTATAATATGCACCCTCAGTTTTTAGCGGAACACATGAGAAGATGTTTCCCAAGTGGTGGATTTGATCGGTCTATTTTATCTGCAGGTAATGGATATAGTAGGGTTCTTGCGCCACATATTGCTTTAAGTGAAATAGATCAAGAACGAGACCGTGCTTGTCAAGATTTAGCAAGGTGGTTTGGCAGTTCTGGAACCGTAGATGATGTTGAGCGATTCACGCATGAATATGATAAAATCATTGGTGAAGCTCGAGCCGCTATTTTGAACAAAACAGATGCAGCGAATAAATATACTTGTGCTGAGCTTTTGATTGTTGATTTAATGCATGATCAACGAATACGTACTATTTTACGCGAAAGGATTAACGCTATAGGGGATATTTGTGGAAAAGAATATGCAAAATCAAGGTTTCCCTATTTAAATATGCTGTGCTCTTTTGCATCGGAACGATCGGCGTTGACTGCGATTTCTCAGTCTATAAATAGCTGTACCCCGGCAGGATTGGTTGTGCTTATGCGTGGTTCTAGGCTTCCTTGTGGTGCCTGTGCACCAATGCTTGTGCGCGAATGTGAAACGGGTGGTATTTTCTCTGAGCTTATCGGAAGAAATCCTGTGAAACTTAGCGTTTCGAGCAAAAATATCTATGAAAGAAAGCCTTTGATGGTACCTTATAGCGATCTGTGTCGTTCTACACCAGCACCTGATGAAGTAGGTAGAGATACTTTCAGGCTCGATGGATCTCCTAATATGGCTTCTTTTTCTGTGTATAATCAAGAACCTCCTGATACGTATAGATTCGCAGCGCATCAGAAATTAGGTACGATATTGAGACAATAGATAAATTTTAGTAAACGTTATAATTTGTGTTTTTCGTTTTATTTTCTCCATTCAATGTGTATTCTCGGATAATACTGCGGCAATTCTACATATGAAACAAAATCTGGTAGGTGTACTAATGTTTGAGGATAAACAATTTTCTGTTGGGATATTATTGAGTGTTGCATACCTGCTTGCATTTTGTTTGTGTTCATCCAGCTGGCAATTTGTGCTGCATTTTTGTAATTTGCTTGGCGGAAAATAATTTTTGTTGCACATGATTTAAATAAATGTTCTACCTCTTGAGGTCTATCATATTTTTCTTTCCACAGTGTTATATCTGGTATACCAAGTACTATACAGAATGGGCTCGTTGTGTTTGTTGAAAGATTGGCAGATAACCAGGCGGTTAGCTCAGGTAATTTATCCAGTGCCAACAAGTCATTAATAACGATCCAAACAATTTTTTGTTGATGATTGTTTGGCTTCATTAATGTTTTTATAGCTAATGATAGCCAATAAGAAAGCAAGGGATGGTATGTTTGCAATTTATCGTGAGGTAGAGAAAAGAATAACCAGGATGTTTCATCTGGATTGAGCAACCACTGTTGAATTGAAAATGGTGTTTGATTTTGTGACTGAATTGGTTTTAAATGTGCTGCGCATAATTTGTTTATTCTTTGCTCTATTGCAGCAGTTTGATGGTCATTTGTTGTGTTTGTTTCTTGCCAAAATGGAAAGCGTGAATCGAAAGGGTTCATAAGGTGATCACGAGGTGTATAATATTTTTGAACAAGTGGAGATTCTTGTACAGCATCGATGATAATAACCTTTTCATTTTTTAATTGATTTAAGAGATTTTCAATAGCATCGGTTTTGCCCTGTTTATCGTCACCTAAGATGAGGATATGTTTTGTTTCTGTATCCTTAATTAGAGGAACGTCCATTAGTTTTACAGGTGAGTCATTTTTTTTGTGAGTAGATCGTTTTGATAACTTTAAGTTTAAGAAGTATAGGAGATTCATCAATTAGTTTTTGTTTATACGCATGAATGGCTTTACGGTGTGTTGTCCAAAAGATTAAGGCAAAAATAGCAATGCCGGTTATAATGCCATAAATAAAGGCATTTAAAAGTTGTTTATGTGTGAAATGCAATACGTTTTGTGTTTTTTGTACCCAATAAGCTGCTGTTTCTTTATAAAGAGGTTCTTGTGGACCAAAAAGCCACAGTATATATCGAGATAACCATGCTAGTTTATAGAATTGAAGTAAATCTTTGAATAATATGGGGTCATAAAAATATAATCGGCAAAAGAGTAAAATGGTTGTAGATATGGTGGTTAGACAGGCATATAAAATAGCAGTATTGAGATATGGGCCAAATAAATGCCATCTGTATAAAAAAACAGACCTGCCAAGTGGTGGTTGATTTGATAATCGATTCATGAAGGGGGTTTCCCTTCTGTGTTCTTCTTATTAGATTATATGTGTTTTTTAGTGATGATGTATCGTATAATCATATTTTTTATCACTTTATTTTTAGGTTTTTGAATTAATTTATGTCTGTTATTAAAAATTCACAATTTACAAGGGTATCCTTCCTATACTTTGGAGATTTGGCTATGACAGCAACATAAATCTTCAAAAGTTTGCCTGGCAATATTTTAAAATGAATTTTTCTAAAAATTTCAACTTGATCTCTTTGAGAGTTTTGGTTTACTTGCTAGCTTATGATACCTTTTCTGCGAGTTAAATATGATTCTTCAATTTCTTTTATTGTGTGTTTGGAGTAGTAATGACTACGATTCGGTTTGCAATTTTATTTCGTCTTTTGATTTTACAGAATTGAACAGAAATATTGAGAGAATTAGGACAAGTAACGTCGTTGCACTTATAGGTACAACCGGAGCTGGGAAAAGTACCGCAATGAGTTGGATGAGAAATATTCCATTAAAGGAAGATTTCGGTGAAACTTTGAGTGTTTTGGATAAGAAAGATGAAGAAGAAGCCGGAATTGGCACGGATCCATTTTTATCTAAGACCCAAAAATGCAGACTTAAAGGTGTTAAATATGGGGAGAATAATATTCTTTTAGCAGATTTTTTTGGTTGGCGTGGTAAAACAGACGAAAAAAGTGCTTACAGATATTTTTTAGAATACTGGCAAGATACAAAGTCTTTTAAAGAAATAGTTGAGAAAGCAGCTGGAATTAAGTTTGTGGTTGTAGTTCCCTATATAAGGAGTCCAGACAGGTGCGATGGGATTTCATTTCTAAGAGATATTGGAAGAATTACAGGTCTTGGGGAAACAATATACGATCACTGTATATTTCTTTATACGCAAGGACCTGATACTTCATTAAACGATCTTTTCCATTTAAGGGATCGTTTCAATGAGTCTATGGGATTCAACTTAGACCGCTTATTTCAAAACGAGAGAGTGTGTGATATGCCAAGGCAAGATCCATCGAATAGGGAACAATATGATCAATCACAAAAAAGAAGAAGGCTTTTAGACACAATCGTATCTACTCGCTTTCATGATAAAGAAAGGAAAGTAACTTTCCCGAAATATACTACCGATAGCAGAGAAATAAGAGATTATGCACTTAAGCTAATCGGGTATGCATTAGAAAAAGAGATTGCAGAAGTAAGGAGCAGTATGGAAGGATGGATGGATCATTTTGTTGATGGTATGTTGACGTTGCCTAAAAAAGCGATAGCAGCAGTTATTAATATAATAATGCCTTTTTGGAATAACTATGAAACTAATGCCCCAAATACTGCTGACACTGTATCTAATAGAATGAGAGAGGGATTTGAAGCTAGACTATTTCAGAATACCAGTATATATCAACGTACATTGAATGATCTTAAAAATACTTTTCGAGAAAACTATGAAGATTGCCTTAGCGCTGTTCTTGAAAGGACGACAAAATCTCACATGGAGTGGTTAAGTCAAACGGGACGTATGTTTAAGGTACGGGGTATGTTAGTAGCTACTGCTGGACTAACTTTATTATCCGGTGCTGCTGGTGCAGCTGTAGCCACTATAACTGTTCCAGAAATAACTCTATCAGCGGCAGCAACAGCTGCTGCATATCCTGCTGTAGTAACAGCAGGATCAGGAGCTATGGCTATGCTACGTGAGCTTGGTTTTAATCTTTGGCGTTATCTGAATTTTATTGGAAACACAAGAACTCCATTGAGAGCTGGCATACCTGAGGGAGATCCGCAGGAAATGCTTAGTATTATTGATAGAGAAGAAAATGGATTAATAACCAATATTGAAACATCTCGTAGAATAGTTGATGAACATCAAGAAATTGATTCTTCAGAACGCGGCAATATAATTCAAAGACTTGATCAAATGCATCAACAACTTTTGCAGTATCGGAATCAACGAACACAAACCAATAATCGTTAATTAAACCACGGTTTTTTGTATGTAAACTAAGCTCTTTGAAAACGTTTTGTTTACGCAAATTTGTTTATAGAAATTTCTAAGCTAACATTGTTCATGCGATTTCTGTTTTTGAATAAATGCCAAAAATATTTGGTTCTTATTTTGGTTCTGTCGCATCCAGTTTTAATGTAAAATGGTTTCAAAATTCAAGCTGTTTGAGATAATTTGATGATTGATTTTTCAGGAAGACATTTCGGCAAACATATTATTTTGATGGCAGTGAGATGGTCTTTCGCTTATGCACTGAATCTATATCGTTCTGATATTCCGGTGTCTGCTGTGATAACTTTTGCAGCATCTGATAAAATGATTGTTTCACCACCAGGTTTGGTAAATACATTTACCATATCAGATACGGCGCCTTTTGTTATATCGA
>DAHXKW010000169.1 GCA_027366195.1 Alphaproteobacteria bacterium
TTAAATTTATTAATGGGTTTTTATGAACCAACCGAAGGTCATATTTATCTGGATGGTTTACGTATTAATGAAATGGCACCGCATGACTTACGTTCTCAACTTTCATTAATTGATCAAGAACCACAGTTTTTTACGGCATCAATTTATGAAAATATTTTATATGGCAACCCTAAAGCGACGGACCAGCAGTTACAAGACTTGGTTGATCATATGGTTCCGCCAAAATGGTTTGATGCTTTTCCAAAAGGATTACATACTGTGATTGGGCCAAGGGGGCTGGGATTATCTGTAGGACAGCGCCAAATGATAGCGCTTCTTCGGGCACTTTTACGTAATGCCAGTGTGTTGCTATTGGATGAAGCAACAAGTGGCTTGGATTATGAAGCTGAAAGCCATGTGATGCGTTTCTTGCGTCCTGTTTTAAAGGGTAAAACGGTTCTTATGGTGACGCATAAATTAACACAAATTGATTTAGCTGATCGTATTATTGTGTTGCATAAAGGACGGATTGTTGGTTTTGGGGATCATCATAAATTATTTAATGAAAATTTATTTTACAGAAAATTGATTTCTTCTGAAATCGACAATCTTCCTGCTCGCGCTCAGGAATTATAAAAAATTTTTTCCCATTGTTAGGCAGGGGGGATAATTGTTATGGCACTACTTGCTGCGGCAGGTTCAGCGCTATTATTGGCGATATCTGCAACCACCTGAGTTCCTGTTGTGAATATAGGGCTTGTGATTGCACCAGGTTTAACAACTATGTTTTTTGCTTGTCCTAATACAACATCGACGAATTTACCAATGCTTGGCAAATTAACCATTGAACCATACGGTGTTTTATCTAACATACCACGTATATAATTGACGGCAGGGTCATGAATAGCGCCTACGAAATTCTGTATGATTGTCTTTGAATCTCCACTCATTGCTAGTGTTTTAAAGTTACTTGAGTGGGAAAAAGTTTTCCAAAAATATAATAGTCCCTTAGAGATTAAATCAAAATCTAAACTGACATATTTCTTAACGAAATCATTGTCCAAAATTTTGTTAAAGTTCAAATTTTGCAATCCCATTTTGACCATATTTTGTGCGCTAGGACTATTAAGCATATCTAAAAAAGGTAAATTGAATTGTGAAGATAGATTTTGCAACATCCCAAAAGCGCGATCCACAGCAGATCCCATTACGCCAGAGCTTGCACCCGTTAGAGCTTGTCCTGGTCTAAAGAAAGCTAAAATTGATTTTCCAGGGACGATATGTGAATCGAAATAACAGCCATCAACGGCGTCTAAAAGATCGCTCGAAAGAGATTTAAATTGATTGATGTCTAAAACCGTTGTTGGATCATAGGTTTGGGTAAGTAAATAGACTTCATTCATTTCTGTCCAAACATAACTGACAATATCGCGATAGTCTTTTACATAATTATCAAGGTTCGTAGCATAGTCTGTGTTTTTTGTTTGTAGAGTTTGGCAGAAATCACAAATTTTATCAGGAAAATCGTTGATTATGGCGAAAGGATGAATTTGAAAAGCATTGTATAGGCTTGGTGGTGTTAGCAAGGACATGTTCTTTATTTGATCGCATAGGCGAGAATATAAGGTAAAATAAAATGCTGTTAAACGAGGATCGTTAGCATTTTTTGATAGGAATTGAATATGTTGATTTAAAAAAGTTGTATAATCTAAGGTTGATTGCAGATCTACGTAATATACATAAAACAATCTAAATATGTTTTTAGTATTATCCGTAACTGTTGGTTGAGAAGGAATAACAGCCTGTAAGATACGGAAAGTTGCGAGTGTTGATAACAGCGCTGTTTCAGGGATCAAAGGTTGATCGATATCAAATTGTGTGGCTTTAAAAGGAACGGTCACGATATCGTTGTAGAGATCATTTAACATATTTGCCATAAAAATTAAGGCTGTTGGTAATGTTCGATCACGCGTTACGTTTTTCTGGACAAACGCTTCAAATTGATCAACATCTTTTTGTGTTGGATCTGGACCTGCAAGAGCGCCGATTAACAAAAGCAGCATAAGTGCGCTTTGGATATAAGGACTATATCGGCTCGTCGGCCCCAACCACTCTAGTAGTGAAGGGCTATGGTGCAACATGAAAACAATGCGCAAGCCATAGCGCTTAAAAACATCATACATACCAACAGTATTCGCAAATTGTGCGACTGTGGTTAAAACAGTAGTTAACTGTTGTCGATCATCAGCAGTTAGACTAACATTTGTGCCATTTGCTTCATACGAGCTTAAAAGTTGTGGAATTAAATCCTGAGGCGCTATTAAGGTGGTATTTTGTCCAGACATAACCTATCATCCTCATCTTTGTACTTCGCAAATATGAGGCTTCTTCTATTATCATGATGAAGGAACATTGTTTTTTTTGTCAACTCAAGATCTAGAGCTTTGAATATTTTTTATGTACAGCATTAGAAATGTTTTTATCAAGGGTTATAGTTATTTTTATTAAGTTTGCTTATCCAAGGTTGTGCTTTCCAGGACAAGGAACAAAAACCTTTACTTTCTTTAAGTGGTCAGGCTCTTCTTGCTATGACAGCTTAACAGATAAGAGATATTACTCTAGGGTGCGCACCAGGCCCAATATCATATGAGCAGAAAGTGAAAATGGCATTTGAAAGAAGAAATGAGGCGGCAAGACAGGCTGGGAGAACTGATGTTTAGTGTGTTTGTGCGATATGGCTTTTTATCCGTTTGACTGATTTAGCTAGGCCGGTTTGGTCGCTAATATCGATTAATACGCCGCGAACCTCTCCTTTTCCTTCAGCCGGTGTAATAGCGGATTTTTCATGAACGCTTGTAAATCTTTTAAGTGCTGACATTTTTTCATTGCCAATAATTGAATCATAATTACCGCACATACCACTATCGGTTTGATAGGCTGTTCCTTTAGATAATATACGTTCGTCAGCAGTGGGGACGTGTGTATGCGTTCCTAAAACGGCTGAAACGCGTCCATCTAGATAAAAACCCATAGCTTGTTTTTCTGCTGTGGTCTCAGCATGAAAGTCGACAATAATCGCATCTGTATTTCGTTTTAATCCATAACGCGTCAATACTTGGTCCATAGCAGTAAAAGGGTCGGCGATAAGTTGCGGCATGAATAGGCGGCCCTGTACATTGACAACAAGGCATGAGAACGTACTTCTTTCAATTAAGTAAAAACCTTGACCTGCTGCTTTACTATCAAAATTAATAGGGCGTAAAACGCAGGGATTGCTGCGAAGGAGTTGTGGTGCCTGATCATGATCCCATATGTGGTTGCCGCTTGTTATAACATCGACACCAAGATTGAATAACTCTTGCGCGTGTTTAATGCTTAAACCTTTACCATGTGTTGCGTTTTCGCCATTAACAATAATGATATCTGCTATATTTTTATTTGTTTGCAGAAATTCTTTTACGGCATATCTTCCTGGTTTACCCATAACATCGCCTAGAAATAATACTTTCATGTGCGTGATACCTTGAGAGCTTGTTTGGGCAAGCTTGGCGTAACGAGGGGCAAGGTATTGATTTGATAGTGGGATAGATCAAAAGTTTTATTAAATAAAACGTGAACCTGGATTTTAAAATACTGTTCAATCGCCACAAGTGTTTTTCGTTTTTGATTAAGGAGAAAGTTGCCAACATTAGGATGTACCGATAATTCTAATATGATATTTGTTCCGATGTTTTGAATGCCAGCACGTTCTAACGCTTTATAAACATTTGATGCAATAGTGTCTAAGGATTGTACAGACCCGTATCCTAAACAAAGGGGGCAGGGTGTCATGTGGCTTTCATTCAACCCTAGTTCTGTACGCTGACGCGTTAACATTAAAACTCCGAATTCATTGATGCGCGCCATGTTAATTTTTGCACGGTCGATTTTGCAGGCACTTTTAAGACGTGTATAAATTTCATCTTTTTGGGAAGGATGTGCTGTCTCAATGAAATCGATGGCTATAATACCGCTGATATTTCGTAGTCGTATTTGTCTGGCAATTTCGTCAGCAGCTTCTAGGTTTGTTTGTATTAACGCATTTTCAGAATGAGCTTGCGCTGTATTGATATCTATTGTGCACATGGCTTCTGTTATATGAATAACAATATTCCCACCTGAAGGTAGAGTGACTTTGGGAGATAAAATTTGTTCCAGCTGAGCATCGACATCAAAGTGATGAAATAATGGTTCTTTTTTGGGCCAAAGATGGATGCGATTAGTATGTGTTGGCACAAGGTTGCGCATAAATTTTCGTGTAGTTCTGTATAGTTCTTGCCCTTCTACAAAAACGGTTTCAACGTCGCGTGTATAACAATTTTTGAGAGCTTTATAAACAGTATTCCCTTCTTCATAAATGAGAGATATACCTTTGGCGCTTAACACTCTAGTTTCTATTGATTTCCATAACTTTAATAGATTTTTGATATCTTTTTTAATATCTTGGGCATTTTGTTCAGTGCTTGCTGTTCTAACAATGATTTGGATGTGTTGGGGGAGTGCCATTTTTTCGATGATATTTTTCAGACGTTTGCGTTCTGCTGGTGGGTTAATACGTTTTGATACACCTATACAAAATTGTGGGGAATGGGGGATTAAAACGACAAAATGTCCTGATAAGCTAATGTTTGCTGTAAGCATTGCACCTTTTTTTCCACGTGCATCCTTTAAAATTTGAACAGCTATAAGGTCACCTATGCGGACATCAACATCTTTAGTAATCGTTTGATCATCGATTGTGCTTATACCATCCAAAGGGAGAAACCCAGCTCTACTTAAGCCAATATCAACGAAGGCAGCGTTTAAGGACTT
This sequence comes from Alphaproteobacteria bacterium, assembly GCA_027366195.1. Classification (GTDB taxonomy): domain Bacteria; phylum Pseudomonadota; class Alphaproteobacteria; genus DAHXKW01. The sequence goes on from DAHXKW010000169.1 coordinate 4,831, forward strand.
TTCGATGTGCTGTACGCGCCCCACATAAATATTACTTTTCAATACTTGCCGGTTATTTTTTTCGATTATAACCTGCTGTACTTTTCCCTCCGTATTAATCAAAACAGCTCGAACTTGATCATCATACGTTTGATCAATCAATAATTTACTCAATTAAGCTCCTAGTTATTTTTTTTATAGAGATGATAAATATAAATGGTGGGAATAAATCACCTGTATAATTATACACCTATTTCCACGGCAAGTGCTTTTAGTAACATTATTGTTTCAGGATCCCATTTCCCTGAAATATTTTTTTGTCTAAAGTGCATTTGAAATGCTTGTAAGGCGAAGAATTCTGAAGAAGGTTCATCATCTACGAAATAACCTATTTGCTGCAAAAGTTTTTTACCATATGTTGAATCTATTGTTTTGTTGGTGGGGTGGTGGGAAGTGGGGAGTTTCATGCCAATTCCTTTTTTAGATAGCATGTGCCATGGGAATAAAGGTCCAGGATCTTGTTTTCGTCCTGGGGCAATATCCGAATGCCCTACAATGTTGTAAGGCATGATTTTGTATTTCTCAATATAGTTCTTACAGACTTCAATGAGGGTATTAATTTGAGCTTGCGCATAGGGTACCCATGATAAAGGGTTGCCATCAACCCGGATGCCACCCGCATTGGTAAATCCTGGGTGTACTAGCTCGATACCAATTGAATAGTCGTTGACACCTGTGATCCCGCGCCAGTAACTTTTCCCAGCATGATAAGCAACTTCATCATCATCTACAAAACGATTAACGGTGCCATCAATATCAATGACAAGGTGACTGCTTACTTCTTTTTTTGGGTCTAAGAAGCAGTTTTTTGTTTGCAACCAATCAATTTCAGTATAGTGAATAACGATTATAGAAATAGGGTGCTGTCGCTTCCGTTTGTTTGGAGAAATGAAGAAGTTCATAGAGAGGACTTGATCAAATCTAAGATTTCTATTTGTCTTTTAATAGTTTGATCCAATTCTATTTTTTCTGCGTAGACATCTGGTTTTTCGGATCGAAAGCGTTCATTAGCTAACAGATTTTGGCATTGTGCTTGGTCTTGTAAAAGCTTATTGCGTTTTTCATTAATTCTTTTGGGGTCAACATTTGAACAATCTAAAATAAAGTCGCCTATAGTAAGCCCGCTGACCTCACCAAGAGTAACTTGACATGATTGTTGGATATATGGGGTATAGGTGGCTATTATTATTTCTTCAGGACCGCCATATCCTAATGTTATTTTATGTTTTATGTCCAAGGCGCTTTTTATAAATTTGATCGTTTGGCAAATATTTAAGATGCGATCAAATTCTTGTTTAAAATCTTCGTTAACAGATAATGCTTTTGGCCAATCTGAGTGGATCAGTAGTTTTTCTCCAAATTGTTCAGATAAAACTTCTGTTACAAAGGGCATAATAGGGTGGATTAGATGTAAGATGATTTGGAAAAAGTCTTTAGCTTTTTTTATTGTCTCGGGGTTAGCTAATGCTTTAATGGCTTCTAGATAAGTGTCACAAAATTGTCCCCAAACTAATTGATAAAGAGACTTAACATATAAATCAAACCGATAATTTGCGATATGATCATTAATGATTTCTATAGCTTGATTAATAGCATCGGCCATCCATGCGTGGACTGCTTCAGGATCATGAATCGAGTTGTCTAAAGAAGTGTACGTTTCTAAAAATCTACCGGCATTCCATAATTTTGTGATGAAATGGCTGTAACCTTCTAAGGCTTTTTCGCCAAGTGCCACATCTCTTCCTGGTACAGACAAGGCAGCCAAAGTTAAGCGTAGAGTGTCTGCACCGTATTTATCAATAAGCACGATAGGGTCAATCACATTTCCTTTTGTTTTAGACATTTTTTGACCGTGAGCATCACGTACAAGAGCGTGAATATAAACATCATGAAAAGGAGATTTTCCAAAAATATAATAGGACATCATGACCATTCTGGCGACCCAAAAAAAGATGATGTCGAATCCGGTTACTAACGCAGAGGTTGGGAAATATCGAGATAAATCTTCTGTTTTGTCAGGCCATCCTAAAGTTGAAAACGGCCATAAAGCTGAGCTAAACCATGTATCCAATACGTCTGGATCTTGCTGAATAGGGATATTCCCTGCTTGTTTTTGTGCTTCTTCTTCATTTTCAGCGCAGAAAATTTCGCCATTTGGACCATACCAAACTGGAATTTGATGCCCCCACCATAATTGTCTTGAGATGCACCACGGCTCTATATTCTCAAGCCAATGTTTATAAGTATTTACCCACTGTTCTGGAATAAAATTTAATTCGCCTTTATTTACAGCACTTAGCGCAGGTTGGACAAGTTTGGCGGCGTCAACATACCATTGATCTGTTAAAAATGGCTCTACACGTTCTCCATTTTTTTCACTGACGGGGATAGCATGTTTTACGGTTTCTACTTTTACTGTTATATCTGCTAAAAGTGATACAGTTTTTTTTCGTGCATCAATAACATTAAGTCCTTGTAACGCTAAGGGTGCATTTTCATTTAACAAGCCATAGTCATCTAATAAATTAATTATGGGCAAGTTGTGTCTTTTGCCTACTTCATAATCGTTAAAATCATGCGCTGGTGTAATCTTAACAGCACCCGTACCTTTACTTGGATCTGGGTATTGGTCGGCAACTATAGGGATTTCACGAAGACAAATGGGAACAATGGCTGTTTTCCCAATAAGGTGTTGATACCGCTCATCATCGGGATGAACTGCAATAGCTGTATCACCGAATAAAGTTTCTGGGCGAGTTGTAGCAATTATAATTTCTTCTCCACCTTTGACTAGATAGCGAATGTAATAATAGTTGTCTTGCGTCTCCTTCTGTACAACTTCAAGGTCTGATAAGGCTGTATTCAACTTAAAATCCCAATTTACCAGTCGTTTGTCTCGGTAAATAATTCCATCATCAAATAATTTTTTGAAAATTTTTGTAACAGCTTTCGATAGGCCTTCGTCCATGGTAAAGCGCAATCGGCTCCAATCAGGAGAAATACCCAGTCTTTTTTGTTGATCTAGAATATTTGTTTGAGAATATTGCTTCCACTCAAAGCATTTATGAATGAATTCTTCTCGTGATAAATCGGTTCGTTTTATTTTTTGTTTGTTGAGCTCACGCTCAACGACCATTTGTGTGGCGATTCCGGCATGATCTGTTCCTGGTTGCCACAAAACATCGTATCCCTGCATGCGGTGATAGCGGATGAGAATATCCTGAATGGTAAATGTTAAGGCATGTCCTACGTGCAAAACGCCGGTGACGTTTGGGGGTGGCATCATGACGCAATAAGGTTTACCTTGGCCGGAGGGATTAAAAAAATGTTCTTCTTTTGCATATATTCGAGATTCGTGCGCGCTGAAATTATAACGTTTTTCCATCAATATTTTTATAAAAAACCATAGGTTATTATATTCTGTTCAAGGGGCGTGCAAATAGCAAATTATCCAATCTATTTATATTAAATAAATATTATAGTAAAATATAATTAAACAAAACAATAATTTACATTATGGCTGCTTTAACGGATTCCCAGTTTCCTGTGGCAATGCTTATTGTTTTAGGGGGTATAGGTTATATAATGCTTGCTGTTTACTGTGATTTGTTACTTCCTAAAGGGGCAAAATCAAGTGTATTTGATTTTGCCGTATTGGTAGGTATAGTTGGTTCTGCTTTAGGATTGGCAGCTATTTTTATAGATAATCGTAAACTGTTTACGCTTTCTTGGTTTTTAGTTGGTTTGGATATTATTTATTCTATTATTTCTTTCTTTTTGCCAAGTGAATACAGTGTTTCTTTATATACATGGTCTGATATATTTTTGTTGTTCGTGAGTATCTCTTTCTTTATTATGCAATATTATGCTGGAGCGCTTTTGTTTACCGTAATGACCGTATCGATTTTCCCAAAAATCCTTGGAGCGGGATAGACATCATAGAACAGGGTTGGAGTGTAACAAACTCATAAAAACAGGTTCTAAGAATCAGGTGGACGGCTGACTGGGGAATAAACTTCATAAGATGAAACAGACTTTGTAGTTAGCTGAAGATTTGGACTTCCTGTCTTACCCATGAATTTATCATAAAACAAAAGCGCTCCAGCATGAGGCTGCTATCCGGGC
>DAHXKW010000013.1 GCA_027366195.1 Alphaproteobacteria bacterium
AAATGCACAAATCCCAATTTCAATCGATTCCCCATTAGGCGCAACCCCCTTATAGTCCAAACAGACAGGCTTATCCTCCTGAATAGACCGATCAATAGCTTCTTGGAAAACAGATGGCGCAGAAGGTGGTAGTGATAAAGGTTGATCTATACCTTTTAAAATAATGGCGTACTTATTATTAGGCGATTCGTTTTGAACAACCTCTTGGCTCATATTCTTTGTACGCGTCATTTCATATGACTGAACCTTTTTTTCAACTTCTTCTATGGTTTTACACTTGCGGAAACTATCATATTCTTCCTCTTTACTAAACACTTTTTCGGCTATAGGAATTTGAATAAGAATAGCAGACCCTACCTGCATATTTTTAACATGTGCTTCCAAGGTTTTTCTGATTCTTTCTTTGACAGAATCAGCCGGGTTCTGCACTGGTGGATACATTTTTATACAGTAATTCACCATAAACAAATAAGCCTTTAAAATCTCATTAATAATATGATCCACTTTCTCTTTTGACATGCTAGTTTTAGTATCTTCTATGCAATGCGAACTAAGATCTTGGATTTGCGTCTGATGCTGCAGGTGTTCTCTAAAACCTGATAGCATACTATTAATTTGCATAACCGTATCTTTTTGCTGCTCACAAAATTCTAGCAAAGCAAAAATTTTTAAAATATTGTTGCTATCAAATAAACGACAAAATGTTTTAAAAGAATCTAAAGGATATATTCTTTCCAGGTACACTAGAACTTGAGCATATTCGTCCCGTTCTTTATTCGTACGTATTGACCTCAGCTTATCAGGGGTGACAAAAAACGCTGCTGTATATAGTTTGTTAGTAGCAACAGCTGCAAGACAAAAAAGAAACAGCATAAATTAAATAAGAAAGAGCTTCACACATAGTAATTATATAACGAACTACCATTAAATTATAGTTTCTTTGAGATAGAAGAAATAGCTGACTGAAAATCTTTCTCTAATTCTGCATATTTAACTGCATTAACAGTTTTATGCGCAATAATAATCATATGTCCTTGAAACTTCGGTTTTGATTTATAGATTAGATGACGCAAACGACGCTTCGCATAATTTCGGTCATGTGCTTTTTTGAAATTTTTTTTGGTCGCTTTAATTGCGAAACCTAAATCACTTTCTGGTTTATTAAGAAAGCGTATCGAAAAATGCTCAGTTTTTTTGAATTTTCCAAAACGTAGTAGTTCCTGAAATTGATAAGCTTTGTTAAGTCGAAAATATTTAGGCTGAGAGGCGTACTCTTCCTTTTGCACGCCTACGGGTAATAATTTTTCTTCCATTAGCCGTTTCCATGCGTGAGCGGAAACCGTGACGACGCTTGCGAACAAGCCTGCTTGGTTGGTAAGTGCGTTTCATACATACAATCAATCATATTATCATCTAGGTATCATTATTCTTCAAAATCCCCGGGATGTCTAGTACACTTGGAATAATAAGAGATCCATAAAGCTTCTATGAATACACAAGACATTTTATCAGCTGCTTCACTAGAAGAATTGGAGAAGCTTCGTCTTCATTATTTAGGAAAATCCGGCGTCATAACTGAAAAGATGAAAGCTTTCGGAAGTCTATCCATAGAAGAAAAAAAAATCCAAGGCGCACTTTTAAACACACAAAAAGAGACTATTCAACAAGCCATTCAACAACGCAAACAATTTCTTGAATTGCAAAAAATGAATGAGGAACTTGAATCCCAGTGGAAAGATATTACTTTACCAACAAGATGTTCTGACACAGGATCTCGTCACCCTATTTCAAAAACAATTGAGCTTATCAAAGATTATTTTACAACCCAAGGTTTCATTTTAAAGGATGGACCTGAAATAGAAGACGAATTTCATAATTTTGATGCTTTAAATATTCCAGCCCATCATCCAGCACGCCAAAGTCACGATACTTTTTTTTTGAAAGATTCTACTTTATTGATGCGCACCCATACTTCTAATGCACAAATCCGTACAATGGAAAAAGAGAAGCCACCTTACCGTATTTTATCAGTTGGAAGAGTCTATAGATCCGATGCTCCAGATGCGACACATTCTCCTGTGTTTCATCAATACGAAGGATTGGTCATTGAAAAAGGAATTCATATGGGGCATTTAAAAGGTTGTTTAGCTGATTTTTTTCGGTACGTTTTTAACATACCCAATTTGCCAATTCGATTCCGCCCTAGCTTTTTCCCATTCACAGAACCTTCTGCAGAAATGGACATTCAATTCAACAAAAAAACGGGGGAGATTGGAAAAGGTTCAGATTGGCTAGAAATGGGGGGGTGTGGAATGGTTCACCCCAATGTCATTAAAAATTGCGGCTTAGATCCACATGAACACAGTGGTTTCGCATTTGGATTTGGTGTGGAACGCTTAGCTATGATTCGTTTTGGCATCGCTGATTTGCGAGGCTTTTTTACAAATGACACGCATTTTTTATCACATTATAATAGCTAAAGATTGACAAATTCAGCATTGAAATAGCAGAATAAGGGTATTCAATACGCAACAATACAAAGAATGGAAGCTGTCATTAAAACTGGTGGGAAGCAATATCGCGTTTCCCCAGGATCCGTTTTGAAAGTAGAAAAACTTGATATCGAAAATGGCAAAAGTTTTTCTATTAATGATGTGATTATGACAATAGATGGGAAAAAGATATCGGTAGGAACGCCACTTGTAAAAGGCGCTTCTGTTACGGCAACTGTCGTTGAACAGACACGTGGACCGAAGCTTATAATCTTCAAGAAAAAGCGTCGTAAAAATTACGTTCGCAAAACGGGACACAGGCAAGATTTGTCCGTTATTAAAATTGATGAAATCAAAGGATAGAGGTTAAACAATGGCAACCAAAAAAGCGGGCGGTAGCTCGAAAAATGGAAGAGATTCTGAATCAAAGCGACTAGGGGTAAAACGATATGGCGGTCAGACCGTAATCGCGGGAAATATCATCATACGTCAAAGAGGTACACAATTTTTCCCAGGAAAGAACGTAGGAATGGGTGTGGATCATACCTTATTTGCAACAGCACCAGGTAGGGTTGAATTTTCGACAGGCTTCAAAAACCGTAAGTTCGTCAGCGTTATTTAACTAACCATATGTTTTTTGGACTGCTATTATTAATTCAGCCTGATTCCAGCTTTCCTGCCAGTGCACGACCGCGAACCTTGGGATACGCAGGTGCTACTACAACATTACCGGATGAACCTGTCGCAGGCACGTTGGTACCACAAATAGGTCCCACCAATCAAAGTGTGACCGTTCCTCCCATCCATCCTTATGCTTCCCGTTATCCTTCTGTCAACCGTTCCTCGTTTTTATTCTCTTTGGCTGCCCTTATTTGCTATACATTAAACACCCCCCCGATGACTAGTTTAGGAAAATTAGACTTCTTCGTATTTACAGCAACTTTCATACCTACTTGTTTTGTTGTTTTCTATCGCCTTCTAAATTGCTATACATCTCCCCCCCCCAAGAGAACAAGTAATAACTCAAGGAAGCCTGAAAATTACATCCGGGCAAGAAGGTGTACGTTTGGAAAAGAAGCGAGAAGACATAGAAAATCTACATATACAATATTTCGATTTAGGAAAGACAGAAAGACTTGCTTGGTTTGCCGCCTCTATACTTCACCTTCTTGCTCACTCTTACCTTTTTGGAAATAGGATTATAAATCTACCAAGTTTTGTCTGTGGATCTATCTCCGCCATATATAACGTATACTTAAATTTGTTTCATATATGGCACATGAGAAAAACTGCACGCATATCCTGGTGGGATAATCGGCAGCAACCGGTAACAAATCGACCAACTTCTTAATTAACATTTTCCCTGAAACTAAATTACGATGTACTGCACATCTGCATAATTGAGCGGTTCTGTTGCTGTCATAAAAGTCTGCACCGTAGGCATTGCGCTTAATTCATCCAATAATACTTTTTGATTCTCTTTGTCCAGGTGAGAAAAAACTTCATCAATCAAAAACAACACATTATGGATTTGACTATACTGTTTTACGATTCCCAATAGTATTGCAAACAACGCTACACATTGTTGTCCATTAGAGCATAAATGGACGGGCATATCATATCTATACCCAACCAGATCGCTTTTGTGTGGACCTACTTTTGATCCACCCCTTAGTTGGTCATAAGTTCTGTTCTTACATAACTCTGACACCATATCCTCAGGACGCTCATCAATCATAGTAAATCTATGGTTGGAAAAATAAACAAGCCGTTGTATCCATTCGTTCAGCATATCTAAGAATGCATTTCTTTTTGTGTAAATTTGCTCTCCAAAACTAGCTATTTTTATTTCTAAACTATCCAACCAATTCGCATCTGGTTTTGGCATCTTAAGGATCTGATTCCTTTCTTGAATAAGGCGCGTATATTGATTATAAATTTCCTGAAACTCATGATCAGTAAGAACAATAAGCTTGTGCAAAAAATTCCTTCTTTCAGAAGGAGATCCTGCAAACAACCTATCATTTTCTGGAGCAACCCAAAAAATATGCACAAAATCTAATAACTGTTTTTGAAGAACAATTTTATGATGTAATCTTAAAGTCTTTTGATTTTCTCTACACTCTATAGAGGCGGTGCTACCAGATAAATCATAAAATACAGTCCAATCCTGAAATTTGCCATCTTTATATTGCCCAAACTCTTCTATTTCGCAAGAGCGAATACCTTTTGGCAAGTTAAGTAACGATATGGCCTCTAACACATTCGTTTTCCCAGAACCATTAGGACCACATAAAAAAACAAAACGTTTATCAAATTGCCATTGCATATAGCTGTGATTTCTGTAATTTTGAAGAATCAGGCGCGTTAACATCGTACAGTGCGTTTTCAAGATTATGGAGTCATCCTTCGTATTATCTCATTTGAAGAGACAAAATTCATTATTACTGTGCTAACGCGAGAAAACGGTATATATCCAGGTTTAACAGATACAACATCTTCAGTTTGGACACATATATATGGAGAATGGTCTAGTCGTACACAAACTCTTGGTTATTGGTCCTGGGAAGAAGCTTATACTAAAAATGTTTCTGATTATAAAACTTTATTAAGCATTCAAACAGTCTGCAGTTTGTTATCGCAAATCTTACCAGAAAGACATCCATACCCAGCCCTATATGACGCTTTAGCTAACTATTTTGATATAGCTCAATTCCCAGATCTATTATTTTCTATATTAGAAGAAACTGGCTATGGTTTCACAGGCAACATGCCCGATAAAACCGAACAAAGAGTCTCTCTCGCATTCGAATTATTATCAAAACATTTTGGGTTTAAACCGCCACATCTTTTGGTCGGTTACGAATGCAAACGCGCTTAATTCGTCGAGGACTGGCATCTAATATAAGATACTCTCGCCCATCAGGATGCGTAATGAGCTCTCCCGGGGATGGCAATCTTCCAATGTAGGCACAAATATATCCAGCAATTGTGTTAATCTCTATGTCATCACGTTTTATAAAGTGTAAATGTTGGTTCTCTAACTCTTCCAATTCATCAAGCTCAACGTGCCCATCCACTTCAAGCTCTCCATTTTCATTGACTGTAATTCGTCCTGGAGGTAATAATTGCTCTTCTGCTTCTTTCATATTACCAATCATTTCTTCTATAAGATCATCAAAAGTAACGATACCTTCTGTACCGCCGTGATCATCTAATGCAAGAACCATTTTTTCACCGGTCTGTTGCATTTTAATTAGCAAATCAAGAATACTCATGCGAGGCGATATACCGTCTAGTTCATGCGCTAATGAGCGCAGATTTTTTTTATTGTTTCTAAGACAATCTAAAAGCGTTGTACAACCAACAACTTTATCCAAATGACCATCAAACACTATCAAACGATTAACTTGGTTCTTCACCATAAGACCCATCGCATTTTCAACTGACTCTTTTTGATCTATACCAATAATTCTAGCGCGCGGAATCATAATCTTATTAATAAATGTTTCCTTAAGGCTCAGGATATTCATTAGAAGAGTTCTTTCCTCTGTATCCACAGCTTTTTCTGGATCCTGCTCATCTTGTTCGATCAACTCATAAATCGTCTCTCGAATGGTTCCACCGGGATCCTTTTTAGTCAACCAAAACCAAATTAATAAAAACAACCTAAGTAATTGAAATACAATCGGTTTAAGTATAGTGAAAAATTTATTCATATGGATTCCCTATACCTAATGCTGAAAGAGCCTTCACTTCTAAAACTTCCATCACTTGTGCTTCCGACTCTGTCTGATGATCATAACCCAAAAGATGTAGTAAGCCATGAATGAAAAGGTGAGTCGCATGATGCACGAAAGTTTTACCTTGCTCTTCTGCCTCTTCTTTAATTGTGCCATAGGCTAACGCAATGTCACCAAGAAAATTAGGAAGATTTTGCGGAAAAGCCAATACATTTGTTGAGGAATGTTTTGATCGGAATTGACCATTTAATTGGGTCATTTCTTCATTGTTAGTAAGACAGACGGAAACGATATTACGGTCACGACCTGTGACAAGATTGTATACTTCCTTCAATTTTTCAAGCCAATCTACTTCTGACATGATCATTAACCATGCCTTATCATGGATAACAAGCTCTACGAAGCTATTATTTTGGTTCATTCAACCAGCCTTCACCATTGTAACGATTTCCCCTTCTAAAGTGTTAGCTTGTCCTGCCGTTATTTTTAAGTCAACAATATTCCCAAGCAATCTTAATTGTCCCTGAAAATAAACTGATTGTAAATAGGGAGACTTTCCTACAAATTGATTTTGTTTTTTTCCCACTTTTTCAACAAGAACTGGCATAATTTTCCCAACATCTGCCTGATTTCTTTGTAGCTGTTTATGCAAAAGTACTTCTTGAATTTCATAAAGTCTTACTTTTTTGACCTCTTCTGGGATCTGATTGTCAGCAATGGCAGCAGGCGTCCCAGGTCTTGGGCTGTAACAAAAGGAATACCCTGTATCTATATAGTCTAAAATCAGTTGAACTGTTTGTCTGTGGTCGTCGTCGGTTTCACCAGGAAAACCAGCAATGAAATCTGAAGACACTAATATATCAGGACGTTTTTTCCGTATTTTATTTATAATTTCATGATATGCCTCAATGGTGTGCTTGCGGTTCATAGCTTTCAACACAGGGTTGCTTCCCGACTGTACAGGTAAATGGAGATAAGGCATAACTTGAGGAATATCAACATGTGCCTGGATCAATGCATCATCCATATCCCTTGGATGTGAAGTTGTATAACGTATACGTTTAAGGCCATTTATTTTAGCCAACCCTTCCATTAAGCGTGCTAGCCCCCATATTGCCCCATCTGTATTCTCACCGTGATAGGCGTTTACATTTTGACCCAGCAATGTGATTTCTATAGCGCCTTGATCCACTAAAATTTTGGCTTCATCTATAATGGCTTTTACAGGACGTGAATATTCAGCCCCCCTTGTATATGGGACACAACAGAACGTACAAAATTTGTCGCAACCTTCTTGTATGGATAAAAAAGCAGAAACTTTATGAGCGTCTGGTTTGAGAAGAAAATCGAATTTTGATTCAACCGGAAAATCAATATCAACAAGATGATTTGTATTGCGCGCTAAATACTCTGGCAACCTATGATAAGTCTGTGGACCAAAAACCATAGACACATAGGGAGCTTGCCGCAAAATTTCTTCTCCAGCGGCCTGGGCCACACACCCTGCTACAGCAATCACCAAATCTTTTCCCAATTTCTGAGCCGCTTTTTGATGTATACGCAACCTACCTAAATCTGAAAAAACTTTCTGCTCGGCTTTGTCACGAATATGGCACGTATTTAAAATGGCAAGATCTGCTTCTTTTGGATTTTCGGTCGTGCTATAGCCAAGTGGTTTAAGTAACTCAACCATTTTTTCACTATCATAGACATTCATCCCGCATCCGTAGGTTTTAATATATAATTTTTTGTTCACTAAATCTTATCAAAATGATCGCTATTCTAATTATAAAGGGAGTAAAAGGAAGTGTCAGTATGCAGCAAAACACAAAAGTATTCGATGGCTTATTCGATAAATTCAATAAAGATGATCGAGACTATACTGACATTTTTTTACCAGTTAAACGTGAGCTCGGGTATTTTTTCATCTCCAGACAAAAGACAAAAAACTTAACTACCCCACCCATTGCCTCTAACTACGGCATGCCCCTATCTGTGTGGGAACAAGACACACGTGATATGAATAAACTATCGAAAATGATTCAAGATCGGCTACACCAAACAGACGCTCGCTTACGCAAATTAAATTGCAAAGTATCCTATAAGGGGACATCGATAGTGTTAGATTGCCAGGCAAATTTAAAACCACCACGTGAACGAAAACCCATAGTTTTTAAAACTATATCAGACTAATTTATTTTTGACTTATCAAGTTCACTATCCTTAAATCAAAAATGAATCTTTCAGGTTTTTGCAATTTATACCACTAAGAAATCAAAAATCTTGAGGCGTTTTGTTGACACATAAAAACCACCAAAAACCTTTTAGAGAAGGATCTGTACAAAATCCAAATTAGCTTTCTTTGTATACTAATTTAATGTTGCCGTCTAAAAAGTCAAATATGAAATTTGGCAATTTTTTCCCTGATCGCAGAAATGCGATTTTTTTTGAGGTTGAATTTAATGTGTTCTGTGGCTTTTTGGCGGTTGCATTGTAATGCTACATTCCCAGAATGCA
>DAHXKW010000026.1 GCA_027366195.1 Alphaproteobacteria bacterium
AAAATTCATGCGGCCAACAACCTGCTATTTTTAGAGACGCCTTTGATCAAAAATTCCATTTGTTGACATCCTCTTCTTCCTAAAGAAGAAGATTCCTTCCTGCCATCAGCAACCACTACATCAGTCGCTTGGGTCGCTTGATTCTTTTTAGAATCAAGCGACTTCACAGGTTTGCACCTGTGAAACAGGCTAGCCCGGCGTGTCCCGCCGTTGTTCCTTTTGCAAGGATGTTCTGTGCTGCATTCAGGTCTGCATGGGCATCATGCCCGCAATGCAAACAATGAAATACGGCTTGCTCAAGACGGTTTCCGGAATCAACATGTCCACAAACCGAACAAGTTTGTGAAGTGAATGCAGGGTTTACCAAAATCAGCATTCCACCCAGCCATCTGAGTTTATAATCTAGCATCCCTTGCAGAATGCTCCACCCCTGATCTAAAATTGATTTGTTCAATCCTGCTTTCTGTTTGATTCTCTTTCCGGGTTGTTCCGTGGTTCCTTTTGCAGAACCCGTCATGTTACGCACTTTCAAATCTTCTAGTACAACCACTGCGTGGTTTTTGCTGATGATTGTGCTGATTTGGTGAAGTGCATTTTTGCGAATTGCAGAAACGTGTTGGTGCAATTTTGCAATTTTTGTTTTCTGTCTGTTCCAACGGACAGAATGTCTTTTCTTTCTTGCTAATCTTCTCTGTTCTTTTACAAGTTTCAACTGTTGATCACGAAATGCTGTGATCGGTGCGAAAAAAGTGCCATCGGAAAGAGTGAGGAGATTGGCAACTCCACGATCTGCACCGATTGCTGAATTTGAAGGATGTTTAGGATCGGCAACTTCTCTTTCAGTTTGAATGGAAATATACCAATTGTCTACTTCTCTGCTGACCGTTGCATTTCTGATTTTTCCTTCTATAGGACGAGAGAGACGGAATTTCACCCATCCAATTTTCGGAAGATAGATTTTCTGTTGAATTCGTCTTCCATCTTTATCTTCTGTTTGTAGATCAAGTTTAATTCTTTCTGGGTGGGGATAGCGAATGCTGTCTTTTTTCCCTTTCTTTTTAAAAGTTGGGAATTTTTTAGGACTTTTCTTGTTAAATGCATCTAAAAGAGCACGATCTAGAAATCTTAGTGTTTGTTGCTGTGGTGCTACCCGTGATTCCGAAAGAAAACTGAATGCTTCTCCGTTTCTCCAATTGGTGAGGCATTTAGACATTTCTCCAAAAGAAAGAATTCCACATTTTTGTTCTAGATAGCTTTTCTGAATTGACAATGCACGATTCCAAACAAAACGAACACAACCGGCAGCACCAGATAAAAGTTGTGTCTGTTCTGGGGTTGGTTCTAGTCTATATCGGAATGCTTTGCGTATGATCATATTTTATATTTTACACCCGATAAATAAAAACGGCAACTATTTAAAATTTTATAGTTTTAAATTTCTTATAATATTTAATCTAACAATTAATTTTTTAACAATAATAGCCTGCTGTTTTTAGATACCCCTTTAATCAAAAATTCCATCTGGTCGGTTAATATCTTTCTATTTTGCAATATCAAATGTTCATTAAGAGAGGGCGCATAAGGTACATAAAAAAGTTCCAATCCAGATTTTTGTAAAGACTTAGACCCTTTGTATTGGTTGCATGCGCGACATGCTGTAACACAATTTTCCCACATATCAAGTCCACCATCTGAAATGGGATGAACGTGGTCCCTCGTAAGTTTATGACGAGGATGGGTTTTTCCACAATATGCACAAAGATATCGATCTCTTTCAAATAAAGTTCTATTAGTTAATAATGGTCTATAATCCTTCTTTTTAAATGATTTGTTGAAATTAATAGCAACTATAGAATCCATTTTTAAAACAGATTGTTTTCCACTTATTGCATTAGTACCCCCATGCAATTTTATTTCCGTACTTCCTAACGTCCACAAAATTTTATCTTTCGTATAATAATATGCACACTTTTCGTAATCTATCCAACGCACAGGTTCGCCCCCACTACTTAATGCTAAAATTAATGGGAGCGAGCTGTTGGAAAAATAATTTTCTTCTCTTATCGTACTCATATTAGTCTACCTTAATTATCTGATCAAAACCTTCACCCAAACTCGGTGGCTGATAGCGTTTTTTCATATCTATAAAGATTTGTGGTCTTATAGTTTTACCAGATTGTTTTGATCTTTGTTCCAGTCTATTACAGATTGTATGATCGTCAACTTCAAAAATAACAGCTATTTTATTATATCTATCCCCACATCTTTGTAACCATTTTTTTCTGCTTTTAATGCTCAAATTGGTTTTGTCCACAACAATGGATAAATTATTTTTTAATGCCTTTTCAAAAATTGAATTTGATTCTTGGGTAGCTGCATCTATATTGTCCAAAAATATGTCATCATAAGTTTTATTTTTTTCTGTGGCTATCCTTTCCAAAACATCGTCAGAAGAAACAACGACATAATTTTTCAATGTTTTAGATAAAACATCTTTTATATAGGTTGATTTGCCAGTTCCCGGAAGTCCAACCAAAAGGTATAAATTTGGTTTTTCATTTGTCAATTCTATTAGTAACATTTTAAACCTCTGAGATACTTTGTAGATATTTATTAAAAATATCAATCACTTTTGACCAAAAAGCGGAGAAATTCCCCGCTTTTTGACTGTTTACAAATTTATTATTTTTTAATAAATTATTTTTGAATTTTAATTTTTAATTTTGTTTTTTCATCAGGTTTACTAAATTTTAAATAAATTTTCAATATGCCGTTCTTAATAACAGATTTATCGCTTTCAATTTCGGTACCAAATGGAATAACAAAACTAAATTTTAAATTCTTTGAAGTAATTCCTTTATGGATAAGAGTCCAACAATCTTTCCAACAGTCCTTATCATCAGATTCTTTTTCCTCGGGTTGATTTTCGTTTTTAATTTCTGCAACAATTGTTATAACATTCCCGGACTTTTCGATGGTAACGTTTTCTGGAGGGAATCCAGCCAAAGCAAATTCATACAAAAGAGTTGTCTTATCAACTCTAGACAAATTATATGGCAATATCCACTTGGTGCCCCATGCATCTACAGGAACGTTTACGTCGAAAAATTTTTTAATATTTGCAAAAAAATCTTCAAAAAGGTTTGTTTCATTAAGCATTAAATTTAAATCATTCATGTTTTTTCTCCTTATTAGCAAGAATGTATCCATCCCGTCTGGCAATGGATGTGCGTCATATTGACCACACAAACTATTTATGCAGTCAACAGAAAAATTCTAAAGTTTAAATCCCATTGTGTCAAGTGATTTAGATGCTCTCTCACGAATAGTATCAAAATTTACAAACGATCTTTCAATTATACCATTATAATAATAGTCTTTCATAATATCTGTTGTGCCCTTTTGGGTTGATAAATTTTTTCTATTAACTGTAACCAAATCATCAAAACTCAACCCATCTGTAACATAAGCCAGTGTTATAAATCCCTTTTTAGACTTTTTATTAACGTCTGTAATTGGATCTTTATATACATCAACGTCTTTATCATCAATAATGGCAGCACTACATTTCATAGCCCATTTGAAAGTATCTCTGTTGACTTGTTGAAGCAAGCCGCCGCCCATGCCAAATGCAATGTTAGAAGCACTCAATCCATGTTTTTTCATATTTTCTAATATTACTCCTATACTTTCCAAATCAATACCATCACCTTGAATAACTCTCACATATTTTGGTAATACTTTATATCCTTTAGAATTTAATGTAAATCCACGATGGTTCATTAACAATTCAATAACTTGAATCGGAACTTGAGTTGGGTCGCCGGAATCGGGTCGGATCACGACAGTGCCCCCTGTTTTCTCAACCATATCCAACAAGTTTTCAGTTCCACACCAAATATTTTCAATTGCGTTAAAAACATCATAAGAATCTGACACAACAGCGAAAATAGAATTAGGCTTAGAAAATTGTTCTACCATATTTTTATATGCCAGTTTTTCATTTTCCCTTCCCCATGCTGTCATGGTTGAATGTTCTGCTGCTGGAATAGAAAAACCACACATCCCGCTATTGTAATATTTCATAGCAGCTTTAATTCCCGAAATCGTATCAGTACCTTTAAAATTAACTAAATGTGCCATCCCACCGATTTCTGCTCCTTCTAAAGTATTGACACCCCTAGCACCAAAATCATGTAATTTAAAATCTATTTCCGATTTTGGATCATCAGATGTTTCTTCCAATGCTTTTAATATTTTGTTTTTACATAACATTGATATTGTAGCAACAGAAGACGGATACCAAACTCCACGAAGCAAAGCAGTTTCAATATAACTTGTCAGCCAGAAACATTTATCGTCAGTATTTTCTACAGTGACCAATACTTCATGAGTAGGGTATAAAATTCCCTCGGGGACAGCCCTTATTCGTAAAGGTAAAATTCCGTTGTGTTTCGTTAAAATATATCTCCATCCCTCTTCATTAAAAGGAAGCCCATGTTGTTCTGAAAAATTTTTAGCTTCAATAATATTTTCTTCGGTCATAGGAGTGCTTAAATATTCTTTAAGAAATGCCTGCAAACCAAAAAATAAAATACAATCTGAATATTTGCTCCCTCTAGATTCTATATAAGAAAAAATTTTTGTAGTTTTGGGGGGATATTGCAGATAGTGTGACATTTTGTAACTATCTGTGTTTA
>DAHXKW010000029.1 GCA_027366195.1 Alphaproteobacteria bacterium
CAGACACTGACCAAAGTGAAATACACGGGTCGATATGGCTACATCCTGACAGAACTCACAAAATCACAGCGGAACATCTTGAGTGCCTTGAACATCGAGCTCCCCACCAAAACCTAGGTATAATTTTATGGGAAATCAGGTCTAAAACAATCAGGATATAGTGATAATCGTTCAGTACAAGAAATTGACTCTTTATTTACTGAAATACAAAAAATGATCAAGTAGTCTCTCTTTCTATATATTCACTTAGCCTGGAGCCACGTATTTCCTACCCCACAATCTACAACTAGCGGTACTTTTAAAGGATAAATTTTCGTCATAACTTTTGTTACATACTTTTGAATTTTTTCTATATCTGTTTTTGGCACATCAAAAATTAGCTCATCGTGGATTTGCAATACCATCTTTGCACCTAATTTCTCTTCCTTTAACCAAAAGTGGATTTTGACCATGGCCCGCTTAATTAGCTCAGCATTCGACCCCTGAAGTGGGGCATTGGTTGCCTGACGTTCGGCAAACTGACGTTGGGCCGCATTTCTGGAGTTAATGTCTACTATGTAAATGGGACGGTCTGTGATTGTCGTTACGTAACCTTGTCGCCTGGCCAAATGGATTTGATTTTCGATGTACGTTTTTACACCAGGATAACGTTTAAAATAACTATCAATAATATTTTGCGCTTCGCTTCTAGAAATGTTTAAATTTTCTGCAAGCCCATAAGCACTAATTCCGTAAACAATTCCAAAGTTAACAGTCTTCGCCATACGCCTTGTAACCTCGGTAACCTTTCCAAACAAGTGTTCTGCCGCCATACTGTGAATATCTTTACCCTTATGGAATGCATCAATCAAAGCCGAATCTTCAGAATAGTGCGCCAATAATCTTAATTCGATTTGAGAATAGTCGAAGCTTATCAAAACATTGTCCTGCGAAGATGCGACAAACGCGCGTCTTACAGCGCGCCCATCACCTGTTCTAATGGGAATATTTTGCAAGTTGGGGTTAGAAGATGCCAAACGCCCTGTTAAAGTTTGTGTGTGTGAAAAAGTTGTATGCACCCTACCCTTATCGGCTTTGTCAATTAAAGGTTGTACATATGTTGAAAGAATCTTAGCAAAACCTCGATATTCTAAAATTTTACGAGGTAAATCATACCCATGATCTGCCAGTTTTTGTAGTGTATCAGCATCTGTAGATAGCTGTCCCGTTTTAGTTTTGGTCGCAACTAAGAAATTATTTTTTTCATAAAGAATATGTCCTAGCTGCTTTGGAGAATTAATATTGAACTCACAACCTGCCAATTTATAAATCACCTCTTCAACAGATTTTAAGCTTAGAGTGTATTTTGAACGAAGCTGTTCAAGATATTCCAAATCAACACAAATACCCACTTTCTCCATTTCGACCAAAACAAAAGGCATAAAACGATCACATGTTAAATAGTTATCAATAACTTTTCGTTCTATTGCCACTCCATATAATGTCGCGAATAGCTCTGAAACTGATGCATTTGGTATTTCTAATTCAGCCTGGATATCCAATACGGTAGGCTTGAACTTGCCTTGAAACAAAGATAAAGACAAAGAGGCCAAATCATGTACCTGAAAGGGGTCTAAACCTGGGTTGTTCTCTAGTTCTGATTTTAGATCAGCAAAAACCAGCAAACCTGCAAACTGAGATTGATCGGCCCCTTCATTCCTGGACGGATTCTTATCTTCATGTGGCTGGTGAGCCACATGATCTATATCGAACTTTTTCAACAAACTTTTAAAACCATATTGTTCCAAAAAAATCTTAGTTTTATTAACATCGGAATGGACTGCAAAATTATGGACATCATGCTCTGGCTTAAGATCTATCAAAGCAACAAGCTTTTTAGAAATATATGCCAAGTCTTTATGTGCAATCAGGCTTTCCTTGCGCTTTGATTCAGGAATTTTATTGATATGCGCGTACAATTTATCCAAAGAACCGAACTCTGTAATAAGTTGCTTTGCTGTTTTTGGACCCACGCCAGGTACTCCTGGAATATTATCCGTGCTATCTCCCATAAGAGCTTGTAGATCTACCATTTGTGAAGGCGGCACACCAAATTTTTCGACAACATCTTTTATCTCTATGGTCTTATTTTTTATGGGATCAAACATTGTAATATGACTATCAACCAATTGCATAAGATCTTTGTCAGAGGAAATAATATTGACGTGATAACCTTCCTTTTTTGCCAACCGTGCGTACGTAGCAATTAAATCATCTGCTTCTTGATTGGCTTGTTCAATAACTGATACGCCTAAAGCCACACAAACCTCTCGCACCAATGGAAATTGAACAATCAGATCTTCAGCAGGTGTCGGCCTATGTGCTTTGTAATCAGGATATATCGTATGTCTATGATTTTTTCCACCACTATCAAACACAACGGCTAATGGCTCACCTTTATATTTTTCAATGAGATTAAGAAGCATACGGCAAAAACCAAACACAGCACCAACAGGGGTACCATTCGGATCCATCATGGGTGGCAAGGCATAATAGGCACGAAAGACATATCCATAGCCATCAACAAGATTAAGAGTTTTTTTTGACATGCTCACCTAAATTTTGGTGCGGTCGAGAAGACTCGAACTTCCACGGTTTTACCCACAGCGACCTCAACGCTGAGCGTCTACCAATTCCGCCACGACCGCCCCTATCGAAAGAGTAGGCGATTCAAATATAAAAAGCAATGTTAGTGTATTACAATAGGCATAATGGTAAAGTCATGTGTCTGAGAGACATTAAGAACTGTTTTCTGATTTGGATAAGGGTGTTTTTAACTATATGTTAATTTAGGTTGCTTATATTAAACATGTAAGATGGCCGCACTTGGTGGGCAGAGATTGCACGATCCCTGGGCGATAGACCGGGTTAGGTTTTAGGCTTAACCTTTAAAGCCATCGGGCCTTAGGTTTGATAATTGCTTAAGTATACTAAGTAATTGTAGAACTTATGACTTGGTTTGAAAACCTGTCACAGCCTGTTTATTAACAGTTTTTTAACTGTGAACAATAGGATGAGGGGTCTATTGCTTCGTGGAGGAGGAGGAGGAGGCGGAGGCACGTGCTCTAGCTCGGGTTTACGGAGGCCCGAGCCGCAGGCGAGACGATTATCCAAATCATAAAGATAGTTTTTATACACTCGGGTTATGATATATAAAAAATGGGGAATTTAATTATGACCGATCTTTCTCAAAAAGCAGATGATAATACATATGAAAAACTAAGACAAAACATTATCAAGATTATTGAAGGGTTCTGTACAGATGTATTTAATCACCATGCCATTACTGTGACTCCACCATCAAACAATACCCACGGTGATTTGGCATGTAATGCCTTACTCATTGCAGCAAAAGCGCTTGGTCAAAAACGCTCGGAAGCCATAGAAACTATCAAATTAAAATTGCCAGCATGTGAGGATATTCTAAAAATCGATATTATTGGCCCAGGATTCATTAACATTTTTTTCAAACCAACCTATTGGCAAAAACAGCTGAAAAAAGTTTTATCTATGAAAGAAAATTTTGGGCACACCCTTGAAAAAAATGGCTCAAAAATTAATATTGAATTTGTATCAACCAACCCCACAGGCCCCCTACATGTCGGACACGGTCGTTCAGCAGTTTTGGGCGATACTCTTGCCAGGATCCTATCAGCATGTGGATATGATGTAACAAAAGAATATTATATTAACGATGCAGGCAATCAAGTTAATCATCTTGCGGCTTCAACTCATCTTCGTTATCTAGAAACATTAGGTGAAAAAATAAATGCTTCACAGTTCACAGCAGACATGTATGGCGGTGATTATTTAATCCCGCTAGGACAACACATTGCTAAAATTGATGGAAAAAAATGGCACAAATGGGATCAAGAAACCTTGGTTTATTTTCGAAAAACATCTGTTGATTATCTGATGGAGGGTATTAAAAACGATTTAAATCTATTGAATATTGAATTTGATATATTCACATCTGAGCAAAAATTAATCGATGAAGAACGTGTAAAACAGGCTGTGGATTATTTACAAAAACAGGGATATCTATATAGAGGGTTTCTCGATAAACCCTTAGGTCACGATGGCGAAGATTATGAAGCCCGGGAACAGCTTCTTTTTAAAACTACAGATTTCGGGGATGACAAAGACCGTGCTTTATTTAAATCAGATGGAACTTATACGTATTTTGCTTCTGATATTGCCTATCATTATGATAAGTACAAGCGAGGATTTGATGCATGCATCGATGTTTGGGGGGCCGACCACATTGGCTATGTCCAACGACTAAAAGCGGCAACTAAAGCTATTGCCAATAAAGATTTAGAAATTGTAATCGCGCAAATGGTTAATTTTCTAGAAGACGGCAAACCTTATAAAATGTCAAAACGGGCAGGAACCTTTGTCACCCTACGAGAAGTCATAGAAGATATTGGTGCAGATTCTTTCCGGTTTATGCTATTATCGCGTCAACATGATACAAAATACGATTTTGATTTTCACATCGTAAGAGAACAGTCAAAAGATAATTGGGTGTTTTATGTACAGTATGCTTATGCACGTATTTGTTCAGTTAAAAGACGATTTCAAGAACTATGGCCTGATAAAAATTTTACAAATGAATACTTAGAATACTTGACCTGGGACAATGAATTTTCCATCATAAAATTGGTGAATGATTTTCCGCGCCATGTTTTGCTTGCTGCGCAACATCGTGAACCACATCGCCTTGTGCATTACCTGTATGATTTGGCATGCGCCTTCCATACCCTTTGGTCTGAAGGACGCGCAAAAGAGTATAGATTTATTGAGCCTGATCAATTTGAATTGACCTGCGCACGATTATGTTTGCTTGAGGCAATTGGTTTCACAATAAAAAGTGGTATGACAATGCTTGGAGTATCGCTGAAAGAACAAATGTAGGAGGATTCATGCGTCCAGGGCTTAAAATAGAAAAGCTTCCTTTGGTTGACGAGTGTGAAGATATGGGTACACTTAAAGAAACTGAGTTATCTCAGCTTTCATTTTGGAATGAACCACAACAAAACTTTTTACCGGACTGGCATCAAGTACAAAATCGCTTAACTAATTTTAAAATCGCGGGAATTGCCTGTGGCGGTATAATTTTTTTGTTGTTTGGCTATTTTGTTTTTCGTATTTTTAGTACGCCCTCTCTCCCCTCCTCCTATATTCAGCCTCAAATAAAGGTTTTGCCAGCACCTGCTCTACCACATAAAATAAAAGTTCAACATGAGAACAATACCCAGGACCACGCTGTTTACCACAGGCACGAAACAACAATCCAAGAACCTACAGTATTGAATGATGACACAGAAGAAGAGGTTGAACTAACAACAATACATGAAGAAGATTTACCATACACAGCACCCACGAAAACTAGCGGCACATCATCAAAGAAAACACGTTCTTTAGCTGTGGCACCAACTAACCAAGTTTGTGCTAAAGAGGGAAGCTATTACATAGAAATAGGACTATTTGATAGCCATCAGTTGGCTTTAGACACATGGTGTAATTTAAAAAAAGACCCTTCAAAAACAAAAGCTCTGCATGAAGTTGAACCTATGATAGAAATCATTAATGGCCAGAAAGGTGAACAATATAGATTGTTGGCAGGCCCCATCCCTTATAAAGAAGGCCGCCTCAAAACCCAAATCTTGAATTCAAAAGGATACAATATGAAGTTAGTTGGGAGAAATAATTAAACTTGGGACTGAAGTAGCTAATAATCTGCCAAGCTTACTCTATCGGGAGAAGTAGAGGTTTGATGAGAGTTTATCGGATCCAACCTGATTTCCCATAAAATTATACCTAGGTTTTGGTGGGGAGCTCGATGTTCAAGGCACTCAAGATGTTCCGCTGTGATTTTGTGAGTTCTGTCAGGATGTAGCCATATCGACCCGTGTATTTCACTTTGGTCAGTGTCT
>DAHXKW010000030.1 GCA_027366195.1 Alphaproteobacteria bacterium
GATCCCGGTTCTAACAGGTTCTAAAGGCTTCGCCTAAGAACCTGTAACGCCCGGGAAATCAGATCGGATTTGGCGGTTAATAAATGGATCCTCGATCGCGCTTCGCTTGTCGAGGATGACTCTACACAGCAGCCTGGATCAACTTCTCGGCATCATGTATAACGGTCAACGTCTTTAATCCCAGAAAATCAAATTTCAATAAACCCGCCATTTCGACATATTTCATACTGAATTGTGTTGAAAATATGGGGGAATCTTCTTCTCGATATAATGGAACAATATCCTGCAAATCACACCCACCAATCACAATACCAGCCGCATGTGTCGAAGCGTGCCGATATAAACCTTCCAGCTGTTCGGCAATTGAAAATAGTTTTTTTATAGAATCATCTTCTTCATGCAAAACCGACAATTCTGGAATAGTTTCTAGCGCCTCTTTTACTGATCCAATTTGGAAAGGAATCTGCCGTACAATCTGATCCACAAAAGAATAAGGCATAGACAGAACACGCCCCACGTCACGCAATACCCCCTTTGTTTGTAAGGTTCCAAAAGTAATAATGTGGGCCACACGATTGTCTCCATACTTTTGGCGTACGTAAGCAATGACCTCATCCCGCCTATCTTGACAAAAATCTATATCAAAATCTGGCATGGACACACGTTCTGGATTTAAAAAACGTTCGAATAATAAACCATATTTTATAGGGTCTATATCTGTGATGGTTAAAGCCCATGCTACAACAGAGCCCGCACCAGACCCACGCCCTGGTCCTACTGGAATATCCTGTTGTTTTGCCCACTGAATAAAATCAGCCACGATTAAAAAATACCCCGGAAATCCCATACCTTCAATTACGTTAAGTTCATATTGCAAGCGATCTAGATATTTTTGCTCATGATCTTTAGTCATTCCTGCTTCTTTAAAACGATTCTCAAGCCCTGTCTTGGCATTTTTACGCAATAATTCAGTTTCAGACAGTTCCGATGGATAAGGTGGCAATTGTGGCTGGGAAGGTTTCAAAAAAAATTGGCAGCGCTGCGCTATAACTTCAGTGTGCTCAATAGCTTCTGGGATATCATCAAATAACCACGTCATCTCTTCTGAGGTTTTAAAATAGTACTGCTCATTTAACCTTTCTCTATCAGCCTCTACGACATGGCGTCCTTCTGCAATACATCGCAATGCGTCATGCGCTTCAAACATATCTTTCTTCGGGAAATAAACCTCGTTTGTAGCGACTAAAGGAATATTCAAATCTATAGCTAATTTAAGATACTCTGGTTCAAGTATATTTTGAATTCGAAGACCATGCCGGCAAATCTCTAAATAAAATCGATCACCAAAATGTTGAGTAAACTCTTTTGCCAATTCATAAGCCGAATCTTTTTTGTTAGAAAGTAGCATATTCCCAACTAAACCTTGCTCATAACCAGATAGGCAAATCAAACCTTTTTGATACTGCCATATGTCATCTAGCGTAACGGATTGATAACTTTCTTTTTCATAAGCATAGGCTTTGCTAACCAAATGAGATAAATTTTTATACCCTTCTTGAGACATACATAACAACCCCAAAGGGTAGTATTTATCTTCATAGCGCACATGAACGGTACAACCAAGAATAGGTTGTATCCCTTTTTCCGTACATTTAATGGAAAACTCCATGGCACCAAAAAGATTATCCAAATCTGTAATAGCTACCGCCGTCATCTGGTTTTGTTTACATAAGTCTGGAAAAGATTTTATTTTTATAGCACCCTGACACAAAGAATAAGCACTGTAGCAACGCAGATGAACAAACGTCATGCGTCAATATTGCCATAAATAGCATTTTCTTGAATGAAAGCCCGACGCGGCTCAACAACATCTCCCATAAGCATAGATACGATTTCTTCTGATGTATCAAGATTATCTAGACGTATCTGTAACAAGGTTCTGTTTTCTGGATTCAATGTTGTTTCCCATAACTGTTCCGCATCCATTTCTCCCAAACCTTTAAATCGGCTAATACTGATACCCTTACGCGCTAGATCATCAATTAGATTTACAAGCTCTACAATGTGGGTAAGTTTATGTTCAACATTTTTTATAGTCGTTAAGGTGACCTGTTTGAAGTTAAAGAACTTCACATCTTCATATGCCTTTTTCAGCATGCGCACATCTAAAGAAGTAATCAGATCTTGGTTAAGATAAATATCCTCCTTGATACCATAATGATCTTTATGCACCACATAGCCGCCATCATCTAAGGCCATCGCAGAATAGGGATCAGATAAATGGGGTACCTGTCCTAATTCTAGCGCATCTTTTGTGATCAACAGCTCAAGCAAATCCATATCTCGCAAACGTAAATTGATACGTTCCATATACTCTTTTAACTGGAATAATCTTTGCAAAAATTGCGATAGCTCTGATTCAATCAAAGCACGTATTCCATCAAACAACTTAATATCTTCAACAACCTGGTCAATGAGGTATTTATTCAATTCTCTTTCATTTTTCAAAAACATTTCTTTTTGTCCTTTACGAACTTTAAACAAAGGAGGTTGCGCTGCATATAAATGCCCCGCGCTGATAACATCTTTCATATGCCTATAGAAAAATGTAAGTAATAAGGTTCGGATATGGCTACCATCAACGTCAGCATCGGTCATAATTATAATTTTATGATATTTCAGTTTCGACAAATCAAAATCATCTTGACCAATACCTGTTCCCAAAGCGGTTATTAGCGTTCCAATATCAGGTGAACCTAAGATTCGGTCAAAACGTGCCCTTTCAACGTTCAGGATCTTTCCACGCATTGGTAGGATGGCTTGGCAAGAACGATCACGTGCTTGTTTAGCTGAACCACCTGCAGAATCTCCTTCTACAATAAATAATTCGCACTTTTCTGGATTCTTTTCAGAACAGTTGGCCAGCTTACCATTTAACATGATTTGTGTTTTTTTGCTGCGTGTTAATTCACGTGCTTTTCGCGCCGCTTCACGAGCAACAGCAGCTTCTACAATCTTATTTACTACATGCTTAGCTTCCGAGGGGTGTTCTTCAAACCAAGTTTTAATTGCTTCAGACATAACTGATTCAACAACGGGACGTACTTCTGATGACACAAGCTTATCCTTAGTTTGTGAAGAAAATTTAGGTTCTGGGACCTTTACTGATAAAACACATACAAGCCCCTCACGAATATCCTCACCTGTGATATTCAAATCTTTTTTATTTTTTGCAATTTCCGTGACATATCCTGTAATGGCTCGAGTAAGGGCACCACGTAGCCCCATTAAGTGTGTCCCCCCCTCTTTTTGTGGAATATTATTAGTAAAACAAATTGTGGTTTCATGGTAACTATCTGTCCATACCAAAGCCGTATCTACTGTTATATGGCCTTCAGTTGCATGAGCAATTATCGGGGTATTATTTAGTATTGTTTTCCCTTTTGATAAGTGCTGAACAAATTCAAGAATACCACCTTCAAAGTGAAAGGTTTTTTCGAATAATTGATCTGCCCGACGATCTTGCAAAGAAATCTTTAAACCAGAATTTAAAAAAGCCAGTTCACGGAAGCGGTTTTCTAAAATCTTTCGATCAAAGATAATATTAGAAAACGTTTCCTCGGAAGGATAAAACTGCACATATGTCCCAGAACCTTCAGCAGAACCTATAACGTCAAGAGGTGCATCAGCATCACCATGAGTAAATGTCATGCCATAAAGTTTTCCATTACGTCTAATTTTTAAAATCAACTTTTTAGACAAAGCGTTTACAACAGATACGCCTACACCGTGTAAACCGCCCGAAACTTTGTACGAATTTTGATCGAACTTACCTCCTGCATGAAGCTGGGTCATGATAAGCTCAGCAGCAGAGACACCTTCTTCCTGGTGAATATCTACAGGAATTCCACGGCCATCATCTTCAACTGAAACGCTCCCATCTTCATGGATAACCACATCAACATGCGTACAATGTCCTGCCAACGCCTCATCTACGGCATTATCTATAACTTCAAAAACCATATGATGTAAACCCGAGCCATCATCTGTGTCACCAATATACATGCCGGGACGTTTGCGTACCGCATCCAAACCTTTTAATACCTTAATCGACTCGGCACTGTATTGTTCTGTCATTTTTATCGTATGGGAGATATGTCTAAATCATTTTAGCATGGGATTAAGACGTTTGAACGGATTGTTTATAGGTTCTTTAGCAATGTAAACTAATACTATTCATTAGCAAACACAGCGAGAAATTTTTTCAAAACTATTTTCATGATTTTTGGGATAATAAGGTGTTTTTTAACTATATGTTAATTAAGGCTATCTATATTGAAATGTAAGATGGCCGCACCTGGTGGGCAGAGATTGCACGATCCCTGGGCGATAGACCGGGTTAAGTTTTAGGCTTGACCTTTAAAGCCATCGGGCCTTAGGTTTGAAGATTGCTTACGTATACTAAGTGATTGTAGAACTTATGATTTGGTTTGAAAACCTGTCACAGCCTGTTTTGTAGCTATTTTTAATAGCGAACAATGGGATGAGGGGTCTATTGCTTCGTGGAGGAGGAGGCGGAGGCACGTGCTCTGGCTTGGGTTTACGGAGGCCCGAGCCGCAGGCGAGACGAATATCCAAAAATCAAAGTCATGAAAGCCGTTTCTAAAAAACTTCACACTGCATTATAAGGTAATTACAATGCTTTCTTTTCAACAGCTCATCTTAAAGCTACAAAACTACTGGGCAGACCAAGGTTGTATGATTTTACAGCCTTACGACATGGAAGTAGGCGCAGGAACATCTCACCCTGCTACGGTCCTAAAGTCTCTAGGACCAGAACCCTGGAACATTGTTTACGTTCAACCATCAAGGCGACCAACTGATGGACGTTTTGGTGAAAATCCTAACAGACTGCAGATGTTTCATCAGCTCCAAGTGCTTTTAAAGCCAGCGCCACCAAATAATCAAGAACTGTACTTAAATAGCTTGAAACATATTGGTTTAGATCTTAGTCAGCATGATATTCGATTTGTAGAAGATGACTGGGAAAACCCTTCTTTAGGTGCAGCTGGTGTGGGATGGGAAGTCTGGTGTGATGGACAAGAGATTAGTCAATATACTTATTTTCAGCAAGTTGGTGGTATCCCGTTAGAAGTCATTCCTATTGAAATTACCTATGGCCTTGAACGTATCGCCGCTTTCTTGCAGGGAGTAGACAACCTTTTTGATATCCGTTTTAATGACGACCCTAACAGAACTTTTACTTATGGCGATGTTTACAAACGCAACGAATTTGAACAATCCCATTTTAACTTTGAATACGCTTCCGTAGATATGCTGAAAAAGCATTTTGAAGATCATGAAATCGAGTGCGAGAAACTTTTAGAAGCTAACCTGCCTTTACCAGCCTATGAACAATGTTTGAAAAACAACCATATATTTAATCTACTAGATGCCCGCTCTGCAATCAGCCCCACACAAAGAGCAGAATACATTCTAAGAATTCGCCAGCTTGTAAAACAGTGCTGTGAAAAATACGTTCAAATCCCCCAGCCCCGATAATCATCAGTTGTTATGAAATAAGATTCAGGCTAACCTATTACAAAAGTTCATAATTTACCAACATGAAACGTTTTTTATTATTTTTCTTTCTGGCAAGTTGCGCACCATTGGTTATAGGCAGTGGCGCCGCTGTAATTGGGGGAATGGCTTATCGCGAAAAAGGAATTAGCGGATCTCTGGATGATACAAGTTTATCAATAAAACTTAAAAAAAGACTCCGCCAAAGAGATAGAGAGTGGAACACCTATTTGCGAAAAAAAGTTAATATAAGCGTACAAAATGGTGAAGTTTTATTAACAGGCCATGTTGCTTCTGAAGAAGAATCTCGCTGGATAGAACAAGTCATGTGGGAAGTCTTCGGCGTAAAAAGTGTAATTAATCAACTAACCACATCGCAAACGCGCAGCTCCTTTTTAAGTGACATGGCAATCACAGCAAAATGCAAGGCAATACTTGCAACTCACTCTCAAGTAAATATCCGCAGCCTAAATTACTCTATAAGGACAGTCGATGGTGTGGTCTATGTAATGGGTATCTCTAGATCTGTACGTGAACAGCAAATTGTTCTGAACACCATTGCTCGCGTTAAAGGTGTTAAGAAAGTTATTTGCTTAGCTAGATTCAAAGATGAAGTGTTGAGCTAAATGGTTGATATAAAAAAAATCCGCAACTTTGCGATTATTGCTCATATTGACCATGGAAAATCCACATTATCCGATCGTTTGATTGAATTTTGTGGTACCATCGCCAAACACGAAATGAAAAGCCAAATTCTTGATTCTATGGATATAGAACGAGAAAGAGGTATCACTATCAAAGCACAAACGGTGCGACTGCCTTATGTCGCGAAAGATGGCCAAACATATATTTTGAATTTGATGGATACGCCCGGTCACGTTGATTTTGCTTATGAAGTCAGTCGTTCATTGGCCGCTTGTGAAGGTTCTCTGCTTATTATTGACGCTAGCCAAGGCGTTGAAGCTCAAACTTTGGCGAATGTTTATCAGGCTATAGATAACGATCACACAATTATTCCTGTATTAAATAAAATTGATTTGCCAGCTGCCGATATTGACCGTACTAAAAAACAAATCGAAGAGGTTATTGGTTTAGATACAGATAATGCCATCCTAGTCTCTGCCAAAGCTGGAATTGGTATCCAAGAACTTCTTGAAGCAATTGTTCTCGAATTACCAGCCCCTACCTTAGAGCTCGGACCAGAAACAAATCAAGCACCGCTAAAAGCGCTTTTAGTTGACAGTTGGTACGATCCCTATTTAGGCGTGATTATCCTTGTTCGCATTGTACATGGCACGCTACGTAAAGGTATGAAGATTCGAATGATGAATAGCGGCCGTAGCTATGACGTAGACCATGTTGGCGTTTTCACCCCCAAAAAAGAATATCATGACACACTTGCCCCTGGTGAAATTGGTTTTTTCACCGCTGGCATTAAACATGTAACAGACTGTAAAGTAGGCGATACTATAACTGAAGAACGCAACCCTACCGCACATCCTCTACCAGGATTTAAGCCTTCAGTGCCAGTTGTTTTTTGCGGTTTATTCCCGCTTGATTCATCAGAATTTGATTTACTTCGTGACAGCCTTGAAAAATTACATCTTAACGATGCCAGCTTCCATTTCGAGGGAGAAAATTCAGCTGCCTTAGGTTCTGGATTTAGGTGTGGATTTTTAGGACTTTTACACCTTGAGATTATTCAAGAACGACTTGAAAGAGAATTCGGACTCGAACTTATTGCCACAGCCCCTAGCGTTCAATACAAAATCCATATGACTAATGGCAGTGTCATGGATCTCCATAACCCGACAGATCTACCTGATATTGTAAAAATTGCCAAGATCGAAGAACCTTGGATACGCGCAACAATTATGGTCCAAGAAGAATATTTAGGTCCTATTTTAGAACTTTGTACAAATAGAAGAGGCTCTCAAATTAGCCTTAATTTTTCTGGCACAAGAGCCATTGTCGTTTATAAATTACCTTTGGCTGAAATCGTTTTTGATTTTTACGATCGCTTAAAATCCATCTCAAAAGGCTACGCATCTTTCGATTATGAAATGAGTAGCTTTGAAGAAGGCGATTTAGTTCGGGTTAATATCATGATTAACGGCGAAATTGTTGATGCTTTATCAATGATGGTGCACCGAACTCGCGCTGAAAAACGGGGTAGAGCCATGTGCACCAAGTTAAAAGACCTCATCCCTAAACAGCTTTTCAAAGTAGCTATACAAGCCGCTATAGGCGGTAAGATAATCGCCAGAGAAACCATTGGCGCTATCCGAAAAGATGTAACAGCAAAATGTTATGGTGGCGATATCTCACGTAAAAAGAAACTACTTGAAAAACAAAAAGAAGGTAAAAAACGTATGCGTCAGTACGGCAACATAGAAATTCCACAAAAAGTCTTCATCGAAGCATTAAAAGTAGATGATTAATCTAAAAACTATTTTTTAACAGTTCGTTCACAAGTTCTGGATTAGCTTTACCGTTAAAATGTTTCAAAACATTACCTACAAAAAATCCAAATAATTGTTCTTTCCCCGCTTTGTATTGCGCAACTTTATCAGCATTTTCTACTAAAATCTGTTCGATAGCTGCCTTGATTACCACAGGGTCTGAAATCTGTTTCAAATCTTGTTCTTCCACAATAAGCTTTGCGGACTTTCCACTTTCCCACATATAGGTAAAAACAGTTTTAGCAATTTTCCCTGAAATTATCCCTTCATTGATCATATTGACTAATTCACCTAATTCTTTTGCAGAAATTTTTGATTGTATGATTGGAAGTCCTTCTTTATTTAAAATAGAAAACAACTCAGAAATAATCCAATTAGCAACTAACTTAGGGGAAGCTTTTGTTTCGATAACTTCTTCAAAAAACTCCGAAGTCTCGCGTTCCTGACACAAAACCTCAGCATCGTACTCTGATAACCCCAACCTATCGACAAATCTTCTAATCTTATCATCAGGTAATTCAGGTAATTTAGACTTTATTTCTTCCACCCGTTCAGCCGTTACTATAATAGGCGGTAAATCTGGTTCGGGAAAATACCGATAATCATTCGCATTTTCTTTGGTGCGCATCGCATGTGTTTCGCCTGTCTTTGTGTTGAACAAACGTGTTTCCTGAAGAACTCCCCCTCCTGACTCTACAATTTCAATTTGCCGCTCAATCTCGTATTCAATTGCTTGTTTTAGAAAACGCATAGAATTAAGATTTTTGATTTCACAGCGCGTTCCAAAAGCTTCACCTGGTCGACAAATGGATATGTTAGCATCTGCACGCAAACTACCTTCTTCCATATTCCCATCACATGCATTGATATACCGCAAAATCGTCCTTAGCTTTTTTAGAAATTCTACAGCTTCATCTGAACTTCGCATATCAGGTTCAGTTACAATCTCCATCAGACCAATGCCACTACGGTTAAGATCGATAAGTGTTTTATGCGGATTAATTTCGTGATTGCTTTTACCTGCATCGTTTTCCAAATGAATATGATGAATAGCCACATTTTTCTTTTGTCCATCAGCAAGCTCAATAGAAATTTTTCCACCAGTGACAATTGGATAATAAAACTGACTAATTTGATACCCATTAGGATTATCAGGATAAAAATAATTTTTACGATCAAATCGAGAATATTCATTAATACTTGCTTGTAAACTAAGCCCCGTTTTTATCACCTGATCAACACAATGGCTGTTAAGAACGGGTAAACTACCGGGCATACCAGCATCTAGTAAATCTACAGCTGCATTAGGCAAAGCTCCAAAAACATTAGGCGCATGAGAAAATAGTTTAGTTTTAGATATGATTTGCGCATGGACTTCAAGACCAATTACAACCTGCCAATCTCCTGTTTTACCTTTTGCTAAAACCACTCGTTGAATTCCAAATCTCATCCCTTTCGCTTCCCACACTATAACATGCTAGGATGATGATTATAAATGATGTTGTAATTACACGCCTCATGTCCAATGAAGTGAAAAATTTTTTCTTAGCTGTTAGTATTTCTTTGATAATTTTTTTGGGTTTTAATTATTTTTACCCCCAAGTAGAACCTGTAAAATCACAAGCCGATAAAGTTGAAACAAAACCGATCTCAAAAACCATAGAACCTGAAGCTTTAAGCCCAACAATCTTGGAAAGAAAAGACGCTCTACAACTATCCTCACGGATACCTTTTGAAAATAAAGTCGTAGTAGGTACTGTCAACCTTAATAATGGCACTATCGATGATTTACAGTTAAAAGACTATAAGGCCACCTTACAAAAAAATAGTCCAGATATCACCCTGCTTAGCCCTTATGACACAGCAAAAGCAATGGTCGTCTCTATCAACTTAATTAATGCAGATACCCCTAAAGCTGATGAAACCACATGGACCGAAATAACTACGGATGAAAGAAATAAGGTCAGCATTGCAAAAACATTGCCTACCATGACAATCACACGCACTTTCACCTTTGGAGACGATTACACCATTGCTATTAATGACAAAATCGTAAATACAAGTAATTCTGCTATCAAATTGCGCAGTATACAAAAACTAATAATGTCTGAACAAGATACTATCGATAGCTTTACAAGCATCGCGGATGGAAAATTACACGAGCATACCCCAGCTCAACTTACTAAAAAAGATATAATTAACTACCCGATGCACACAGGATGGGTTGGCGCCGGCACCAAGTATTGGTTTACAGCATTTATGCAAAACAAAAAAACAGACAGCTCCATTTTATTAAATAAAATTAACAGAGGATATGAAATAAGTTTACTTTCTCCAACAACCGTCATTGGGAAAAAGCAAACAATAGATAATTCATATCTATGCTTTTGCGGACCTAAAAAACTCGCAGTTTTACAAAGCATCCGCGATAAAAAACATGTGGATAAATTTGATCTAGCTGTTGATTTTGGTTGGTTTTACTTTATTACCAAACCACTACTTGAATTCATCAATAAAATTCATGGCTACATTGGAAATTTCGGCTGGGCAATTATTATCTTAACAACCTTAATGAAAATTCTACTTTGGCCCTTGGCGATTAAATCCCATAAATCCATGGTGGCTATGCGCGCTTTACAACCCAAGATGAATAAGATTAAGGAAAAATATGCTTCTGACAAAATACGTATGAATCAAGAAATTATGAATCTTTACAAACAAGAGCACGTTAAACCCATGGGGGGATGCTTACCTATAATTCTACAAATCCCTTTATTTTTCTGTTTATATAAGGTTTTATCAATAAACATAGAAATGCGCCATGCGCCATTTATTGGATGGATTAAAGATCTTTCAGAGCCAGATCCCACCTCTTTTTTGAACTTATTTGGTCTACTACCTTTTGAAGCCCCTTCCGTATTCATGATCGGTCTACTTCCCATCCTTATGGGCGTAACTATGTTCCTTCAACAAAAACTAACTCCTAGCGTTGGTGCCGATCCTGCGCAAGAACGAGTTATGTTACTTATGCCTTTCTTTTTAACCTATGTTTTTGCCTCTTTCCCTTCTGGCCTTGTTATCTACTGGCTATGGACTAACGTTTTAAGTATCTTGCAACAAATTTGGATGAATAAGCACTATTCCTAATATTTGATTTGAAGGGTGTAAGCCGGATTCTGTACGTAAAAACGTTAGGGACATTCATCTAGGATTAAGGTCACCCTTAACCTCAAGCAGCCTACCCAGGTGCAACGTGCAAACGCGTCTCATGCACCTCTATTTGGCCTTGCTCCTGGTGGGGTTTGCCGATGCAGGTGTTACCACCTACATAGTGCGCTTTTACCGCACTTTTTCACCCTTACCTTTTCAGGCGGTATACTTTCTGTTGCACTTTCCCTAATGCGCAGGTTTCCCCACACATCGCCTGGCGTTATCAGGCACCATGTTTGCAAAGAGTCCGGACTTTCCTCGGGGATAAAATCCACGCGTCCCTACCCCTTCACAACCATTTTAGTACATTCGCCTTCTATAAGCTAAATACAGTACTATAAGTTATAAAAACTATATTAAAGAGAAAAGGATGATCCGTGTAAAGCACACAGCACATGTGATGCTGATCAACAATTATTATGACACCCCTATGGTGTATATGATTCAAGAACGCAACAAAAACTGGGGTATATTCGGCGGAGGACAAGAACCTCATGATCAAAAATCACTTGTTAAAACGGCAGCTCGAGAATTAGAAGAAGAAACCTTATTTTCTTTAACAGCACATATTCCCATGTTCCGTTTTCTAGATACCTATTCATTAAAAGACAATAATGGCGGTATGCATAAAACGTTCATTACAATTAATAGCAAAATTAGCGCTAAACAAATTATGCTTGACCAGCCTCATAATCGAGGCACGAAGGGGTACGGAGACATCCTACGCGGGCAATATGTCCCTTTATACCTTCTTTTATCTAATATTTATAAAAGACAATATACAATCTTTTATAATGGAGAACAGCTCAACTTACGCTATTTCTTTGCTGAAGCTGTCAGACGGAATCAAGATTATCTCTATACCGTATTCAACAAAAAATACATCATTCACACCGAAGCAAGAAATAATGACCTTGGGCTGCATGCTGTTACATTAGCCGCCACAACCCAACCAACACCCTCAAAACCAAAAATATCACAAACGCCAAAATCTGAACTGATTACACCATACAATACGCCTAAACACGAAATTTATGAGGATAACCCTCTGTTGTTTACAAGGCGTCCCTCACCCATTTCAAAAAATATAAATATGGAAATACCAACCGCCCAATCAACTCGCCCTGTCACTGATTATGAGATCGATGAAGCATTTGATGAGTAAAGCTCTGTTACAAAAAATTTAAAGATGTGAAAATTAGGCGATTTCAAGAATTACCCTAAGCTACTAGTTCGTAAAATTGTTCTCAAACGGTTGTACAGATCATCTTATCCAGGTATTGTCATTTATGAAATATGCTGCATGAAAGGTCTCATCCCCCCTTCATCTTTTTTTCCCGGGAAGAAATATTTTTTCCGCTGTTTATCGCTTAAACCGAACCCTTTTAAAATAATGACATTATGCTCCACCTTATAATTGGTTTGAATGCTTCTTTATTCACAGGTCATTTTTACAAGCTCAAACTGAGCAGTATCTGCATTTCTTTCCCGTGCTTTTTCTGTAAACCCTAATCTTCTTGGTATAGCGGCACTCTTTTCGTTACCAAAATCGCAGGTAATAATTATCTTCGATAGTCCTAAATTTGAAAAACATATATGGTCAATCAAGTGTCTACAGGCACTTGTGACTATCCCTCTCCCTTGATATTCCTCGGAAATCCAGTAACCTATTTCTGCCGAGAGTTCAATAAAATTTAACTTCAGGATGGATATGATTCCTATAATTTTATCTGCACACCTTAGACTAAGAATGATAGACTCGCTATTACGTAATTTCTCTTGCGCCTTCTGGATAAATACTAAGGAATCGTGCTCCATTAAACAAGTTTTTACCCATGGTAACCAACGTTCTAAGTATGCTCTACATGAGTTAACCACGTTAAACAACTCGCTCGCATCTCTTTCTACAAGTCGTGTGATATAACAATCGTTAGAAAGATGAATGGGAAAATTTACGGCAGGATCAAAATAGTGCTTTCCATCTATCAAACCATTGTTCATGTCCTTTTCAGCCCCATATAAAAAATAAGGAGAATACACCAACTATCATTATTACCCTCCAATTAATCCAAAACCGATGCTATCCTTTGATAATATTCCTTGTCAAGAAGAGTTTCGCCGCAAGGAATTTTATGTTGTGGAGTGGATGGAAAATTCCAAAAAGCTTGAGAACCCTGTTACAAATAATTTTAACTACCTACCCATTTATTCTCTAATTTTGCCAATGCACCACTAGATTTTAATTGCGCTATAACGCCATCGACCTGACTTTTCCATTCTGAATCCTTTTTGAAAACAACAGCTGTCCCATTGCTTTCCTTTGCACGCTCTAAGAAGTGATAGACTAGCCCTTTGTTTTTATTAGCAAAATCAACAGCCGATGTATAATCCATAACTACAGCATCCACATGTTTTGCTTTCAAGGCTTCAATTAACTGAGGGAATAAATCCATCGTCACTATATCTTTGATTTGATGTTCTACCAGATAAGCTACAAATATTGACCCCAACTGTGTACCTACTTTTTTATTACGACATTCCTCAACTGTAACAACTGGCATATTCTTTCTTGAAACAAGTGTTAAACGGTTAAAGAAATAAGGCACTGAAAAATCAAATTTCTTTTTACGCTCTTCTGTAATGGTTGCTGACGATATAATCATATCTACCTTATCAACATTCAAAGAATTCAATAGAGATGAAAGTGGCATATCAATAAACACAACATTTTTATTAAGCGCTTTGCCAATCATATTAGCTAAATCAACATCAAATCCAACTATTTCATTGTTATCATTGCGTGATTCAAATGGTGGATAGTCTGATGACAACCCCACATGTATTACATTCTCATCTTTGTATTTTTTTTCATCACACTGTGTTAAAAACAGAGAAACAAAAATACCTAATGCCAATCGAAACATCCCGTAGCTCTACACTTGAATACCAAGTAGAATTGTATCAAGTAGATATATATTTTACAACCTATGCAACTTGGACAAGCCATCCGATATTATTTAGAACCACAAATGGTAGAAACGGGATATAACTTGATTGATGCACGGCATCAAAAAGATAAGAAACATGGTGTAAAAATCACTTTAATTATATCCCGCCAAGATGGGCAAGGTATAACACATGATGATTGCGCTGCTGTTACTCAAATCGCTAAAACTCAATTTGAAGAATTGCTTGAAGATTATATTTTAGAGGTATCTTCTCAAGGTATAAAATTACCTAAAAAAGAACATCAAAATCTTGCCGGAAAGACCTAGCCATACTATAAATAAACAGGCATTGTATAATAAAAATTTTATGACAGCACCTAAAATTCTGTTTTGGTTTATGCAAAAAGGATACTTACAGGGCGTATTTTGGGCAATTATGATTAATGTTGTAAGTGCTGGCAACGATACAATCACGCGCTATACTGGCCTACAAATGCATTGGGTACAAGTACTATTCTTTCGCTATTTATTTGGTATGTTGCTTGTATTACCCTTCATGATTAAAGACACTTCTTTATTTAAAACAACTCAAATCTCCGGACATGTTCTACGCGCTATCATAGGTACTATAGGAATCGGTGCATGCTGCTTTTCTGTAATTCATATGCCATTTTCTGAAAATGAAACCATAATGTTTACACAACCATTTATATTTTTGATCCTCGCGTATTTCTTATTAAAAGAGCATGTCACAAAACATCGATGGTTTGCTACTATCATTGGATTCTTAGGCCTTTTAATTGTTATACGCCCTGGTACAGAAATGTTTAGATGGATCGCTGTCGTTCCACTAATATCTGCACTATCTTTTGCCTTGCTTGATATGTTTGCCACTCGCATGGTAAAAACTGACCGGGATGTTACGCTTATATTTTATTTCGCTGTAGGAACCATGTTATGCACAACAGTCCCCTTATTTTTTTTCTGGCAAACACCTACTGTACATCAATTATTGTGGTTAGCGTGCTTAGGACTTGGAGGAAATCTTATTCAAGTGTGTATTTACAGAGCTTTTTCAGCCACTGAAGCTTCTGGACTCATGCCATTTCGGTACACATCACTACTTATAGCTTCTATCGCTGAGTTCATTTTCTTCGGAATTACACCTACCACCAATGTATTAATCGGTGCCATTTTCATTATCACTTCTGCTATCTATATTGCAACCTATGAAAAACGTCGAGAAGTTCAGAAAGAGCTGCGAGCCGCATAACCCTATTTATTTGAAAATATTAAGGCAGCATTTGCACCACCAAAACCAAAAGAATTCGACAGGACATAGTTTCCTTCGAATTCCTGTGGAACCCAGGGAACAAAATTAAGTTTATCATCAACTGGTTCCTCAAGGTTAATTGTTGGTGGTACTATATGATTTTGCAAAGCTAAAATGCTAATTATTGCCTCTAAGCTACCCGCTGCTCCAAGTAAATGTCCTGTCATAGACTTAGTGGAAGAAATTTTTATTTTTTCACTATAACCATTAAATACACTTTTAATCGCTGCAATCTCTGTATCATCACCTTTTTTCGTAGATGTAGCATGAGCATTAATATAACTAACATCATTATGATCAATATGTGCATCTGCTAACGCTTTACGCATAGCCAATTGAGCACCTCGACCATCTTCAGGAGGCATTGTCATGTGATACGCATCAGATGAAGCACCATAACCAGATAAATATGCATGAATTCTTGCCCCTCGCTTTTGCGCATGCACTTCGGATTCAAGCACTAAAATAGCCGAACCATCCCCCATTACAAAACCATCCCGATCCTTATCAAAAGGGCGAGAGGCTTTTTCAGGCACATCATTATAGTGAGTAGATAAAGCACCCGCTGCTAAAAATCCTGACAATCCTATGGGATGAATAGCAGCTTCTGCGCCTCCGCAAATAACTACATCTGCATCCCCTTGCTGAATCATTCTCATACCATTCCCAATGGCATGAGAACCAGTAGCGCAAGCAGACACTATAGCACTTGATGGCCCATAAATCTGAAAAGCACAGGCAATATGCCCGGCTAACATATTTGATAATGCTTTTGGAATAAAAAAAGGAGATACACGGTGCACACCATATTCCGCTGTGCG
The DNA here is from genome assembly GCA_027366195.1 of Alphaproteobacteria bacterium. Taxonomy (GTDB): domain Bacteria; phylum Pseudomonadota; class Alphaproteobacteria; genus DAHXKW01. The sequence goes on from DAHXKW010000030.1 coordinate 16,355, forward strand.
CACCATATTATTGTATAACTCTTGTAAACCGCCAATTCCGGATCCCACTATGATGGCGCATGCTTCTGGATTAATCTGAGCATGATTTAAACCCGCATCTTCCCAAGCTTGATGCGCTGCATATAAACCATATACAGAATAAGGATCCATTTTACGCTGTTCTGTTTTAGGAACATATTTTTCCGGGTTGAATTCACCAAACACAGGCGCACCGATACGGCAATCTAACTTGTGCTCACTATCTATCTCTAACGCCCGAATACCAGAACTCCCTTTTAATAAGGCATCGAAAATATTTTCATAATTATCACCATGACTTGTAATTGCACCCATCCCGGTTACAACAACACGTGTCATTATGCAGCTACTTTTTTCTGTATATAGGTCAAAATATCTTCTACAGTTTTAAAATTAGCCGCATCTTCTAAAGGAATATCAATCTTGCAGATATCTTCACAATCCATAAGTAGCTCGGCATAACTTAAGCTATCTAAAACGATATCCACATTGATTTGGCTAGTACGCTTAATATTCGAAGAATCAATGCCAGATTTTTCAGAAATTAAACTGATTACTTTTTCTTCCCATTGGTCCATAGACAAACCCAACAGTGGTATTTATATTATTTTATATAGTTTTGGCTTAAAAAAAAGTTAAGCTGTAATTGATTTAAGAAACCACACCATTTTTGAATGATAACGAACACGTTCAATCAATAAATCCTCTGTTCCCACATCCTGCGCATCTCTTGTTTCAGCAATCGCTTTTGTAATTGTTTCCAAGATTTTTTGATGATCTCCTAGAAGATCCATTAGCATTTGTTTTGCTGGTAATGTGCAATCCCCATCTTTTAGACATGTTTTCGTTCTAAAGAAATCAAAAGTTGCAGGAACATTGCGACCAATAATTCTAATTTGTTCAGCCAAATCATCAGCTGCAACAGCTAACGCCTCATACATATCCTGAAGCAATAAATGATAATCTCTAAAATTAGGACTTATAATATTCCAGTGATAATTTTGTGTCTTTAAATACAATACGTATGTATCTGCCAAAACACTTTCCATGGTCTCCATCATCTTTGAACTCGAAGTTAAATATCTCTAAGATCAGTGTACATTGAAATTTTTTATTTTACTAAAAATTAATATAATTCCTACGAAAATCCCAACAAATTCAAACCAACTTGGCATACGAACCTGTTGATAAAATAGAAAATAAACAATAAATGTTATCAGCCTGTCGCAAAGTAATCCAATTATATAAGGCAAAATAACCTGCTCAATACTATAGTGACGTAGATTGAAAAAAGCATAATACCTAAGACGTAACATTAACCAATAACTTAAAGCTGAGATCAATATCGGTACATCTAATAAAATAGATCGCATGAGTAAAAAAATAACAAAATACCAAAGAGGGTATGTAAAGTAACTAACACACAAAAAATCTAGCGAAAAATGATATATAAAAAAACTAAAGAAGATGAGGTATTTATACCCCTGCATGAGTGCTAGAATGGAATCTCATCATCTGGAATTGAACCACCAGCTTGCGTAGCTGCCACTCTATGACCTGAATCAAAATCTGCAGATCCACCTTCTCCCTTCGGCGTTAAAATGGTTAATTCACCTCTGAAGCGACTCAAAACAACTTCTGTTGTATAACGTTCTTTCCCTTCTTTATCAGTCCATTGACGCGTTTGCAACTGACCTTCAATGTAAAGCTTCGTTCCTTTATGCACATACCTTTCTACCACATCCACCAAATTCGGATTAAAAATAACTACCCGGTGCCATTCTGTTTTATCTTTTCTTTCACCTGTCAACTTATCCTTCCAACCCTCAGATGTTGCCAAAGAAAAATTCGCTATTTTAGAACCATCGTTGGTAGATCTGATCTCTGGATCAGCACCTACATTACCTACAAGAATTACTTTATTGACCGAACCAGCCATATCACTTACTTCCAAACATCCTACGCTAGGGTAAAACAAAAAAAGTTAAATAAAAAGAAATTTTGGATTTTTTTATGACATTTTTTCAACGCGTCTCTTATGCCTTTCTTCTCCTGAAAATTCCGTATTAATAAATACGTCCAAAATTGAAAAAGCTGTACCAGTATCTAATAAACGCTCACCTAAACAAAGTACATTCGCATCGTTGTGTGACCTCGCTAAACGCGCCATCTCAACAGACAAGCAATTAACTGCACGTATATGTTTAAAACGATTAGCGGCGATACATACCCCAGAACCGGAACCACAAATCAATACCCCAAATGCCATCGGATCTTGTATTAGTTTTAAAGCTAATTTTTGAGCAAAATCAGGGTAATCAACAGGTGCATCTGAATCTGTTCCTAAATCAATCATCTGTGGGTATTTGTGTAAAATAGCTTTTTTCAGATCAAATCCAGCATGATCAGATGCTATATATATTTTCATTATCATTGTACAAGCTACCTCTCTTAATACAGGGTACAAGAAATGTGTTACCATACCACTAACATATTTGATACTAGAAACAATATTTTGCAACTTGTAGATATAATAGGGTGCGGCGCTATGTTAGGATCAACATTAGCACTTGTTCCCCAAATTATAAAAATTTATCGATCAAAATCTGCAAAAGATGTTTCTTTGTTAAGTGCAATAAATTTTTTCATATCAGGTGTTTTATGGGTACTTTATGGTCTTATGGTAAATGCCTGGTCAGTATGGTTAACTAATATTTTCGTAACATTTTTTGCTTTGATTTTGTTGCGCCTGAAATTGTCTCTTAATCACAAATAATTTCTCCATACAACCAGACAATAAAGCTTTACGCCACTTTTGCATGATTGGGTTGCTTCTATGATCCGACTGTATCAAAAAGTCTATGATCATTTTAGTCGTCGCTATATAATGAGCTGGAATATTTATTAATCTTAGAGATTTTTTAATCTTCTGATACATAAGATTCACAGCGTAATTTAAATGCGTATGCATCAAGATAGCGGGAACATCTGTCATGTCGCATACTCTTTTGTAAATAGGATAAATTAAATCACGCAATGAATTATCTGGTAAAAATAGATTATAAGGAATATCACAAGTTAATTGTCTTAAGGTTTGATCAGAAATAACAAGGTTTCTGGCCATATTATGTCGTTGGCAATAATCTTCTCGCCAACTAAGTAAATAATAAACAATACGCATATGATCTAGTGATCCCATTTCCATACCAAAGTGCTTCACATAATAATAATCACCACACCGTTCATATACTTCTTTCTCCTCAAATGATTTCATAATATTCTTCATCAGCATTTTACGGTTCAAAGCTAGTAATTTCGTATGAAGCTCATGATATAAACTTAACAAGTAACGAACATCATTAGCGGCATACTCTATTTTTTCTCGATCTAAAGGCCGCTTTGACCAATCAGACCACTGACATTCTTTTGATAAGCTAACTTGTAGTAAATTTTGACACAAATCTGCGTAACCTACTTGCTCTCCAAAACCAGTTAAAGCAGCGGCAACTTGAGTATCAAAAATATTTCTAGGCAGTATTTTACAAAAATTATACAGAGCTTCCAGATCTTGATTGCAGGCGTGAAATACCTTCTTAACACCAGAACTCCCAAGCAGATTCCCCAACCAATTATATTCAATCGCTACTGGCTCTATAACAAAAACTTGCTTAGCCGTCGCTATTTGAAAAAGATGTAAGATTGGATAAAAAGTTTGTGTACGCTCAAATTCAGTGTCAATTGCAACAAGTTTTGTATGATCTAATGCTTTTTTTACCACATCAAAATCACTGATATTCGTTATATAGGTAAAAGAATTATTCAAGACAATTTAATGTTCTTATAATCCATTATAGTGTGAAACATTGTAATACTCAGCGCAACTATGAAAATTATCGGTCTTGATCCTGGCCTCCGCTATTGTGGCTTTGGAATTATCGATGTTGAAGGCAATCAGATGAAGTTAGTCACACATAATATTATAAAAGTGCCTACCAATATCACTATTGAAAAACGTTTGGCTGTTTTATTTACAGAATTAAAATCAATCTTTGAAATCTACAAACCGCAAGAGGCAAGCCTAGAACAAATATTCTTTAACTCTAATGCACAAACTTCTATGCTACTTGGAATGGCTAGAGGTGTAATAGCACTTATACCTGGAATATTTAATATTCCCTTATACGAATATGCACCAAAAACAATTAAGCAGGCTACGGTTGGATTCGGAAATGCCGACAAAGAGCAAATAAAGAAAATGGTATGTATAATCCTAAATTACAGAAATCCAATCACAGCAGATGAAGCCGACGCCTTAGCTGCAGCCATTTGCCATGCGCATCATTCTAAATTTGGCAGTTTAATTGCTAGAACAGGAGAAAAATAAGATATAATACTTAAAAGCTTATACAACACCAAAAATGTTAATACAGAAAATTCGCAAACCAGAAATGTGCCTAATTGGCATTAGTGCAAGAACTAACAATAAAAATGAATTCAACCCGGAAACAGCCCAAATCCCTCTTACCTTACAAAAATATTTTCAAGAACAGACTGCCAGCCAGCTCCCTAAAAGAAAAAAGCCTGGCACAACCTATGCTGTTTACACAGAATATGAAAGTGACGCAAATGGTGACTATACTTACTTCCTTGGAGAAGAGGTGGAAAACCTTGAAGATATTCCGGTAGGATTAACCAAATTAATTATACCTGAACAATCATACACTCAATTTACTAGTGATCCTGGCGTCATGCCCGGTATCTGTATAGATTTGTGGAAAAAGATCTGGACCCTTGATCCTAAAGAATTAGGTGGGGAACGTATTTACACTGCTGATTTTGAAATTTATGATGAACGTGCTCAAAATCCATCTAACACAACTCTAGACATATGCATCGCCATAAAATAATCTTATATGCGCCAGCAAAGCTACTCGCTTAATCGAATTTGGTTCCTTCTTGGCATTAAAATCTTTCTGTTATTTTTCCTTATTTTAAGGTTAGGACAACTTGCCATCATTCAAAATCCACATTATAAGACTTTGGCTAAAGGCAATCGAATCCATAGCCGTATGTTGCCAGCCGAACGCGGTAGAATTCTGGACTGTTACGGCAATGTTCTTGCAGAAACAGCACAAACGTATAGCGGATATATTTATGCAAAAACAAGGGAAAAACTAAACACCAAACTTTATGAGATGGAAGCAATAACAGGAAAACCTGTCAGTCTGCTAGGCGGATTTACGCAAAGACGTATTTTACCTATAAAAGAAAATTTATCTTGGGAAGATATGGCAAAACTAGAAACATACGCCCTCCCTGGAATCTTTGTTACATCAACATTTAGCAGGTCATACCCCATCAAAGCAGTATTTAGCCATGTACTTGGTTATGTTTCCCCCCCAACAGCGCAAGATGCTACTTTCTTACAGCATCCATTTTTATTAGTCGGACACGGCGGCGGAATCGAGCAAGTTTATGATGATCAGCTAAGAGGAGAAATGGGATTTGTTGAAGAAGAAATGGATTCAAAACGACGACTAGTACGTATCTTAGACACTACCTCCCCCCAAAGCGGTCAAGACCTTAAGACCACACTAGACAAAGATTTGCAAGAGTTCACCTATCGTATGTTTGAAGAAGAAGGCATAAAAAGTGGAGGGATTGTTATCCTTGATGCTAATACTGGTGCTATTAAAACCTTGGTCTCATATCCATCACACGATGCTAATAACTTAATTGAAGGTATATCACCTTCAGTTTGGCGAGAACTCTGCTGTAATTCCTACAGGCCTTTATTTAATAAGGTTATACAAGGACAATATGCTCCCGGGTCGATTTTTAAAATTATAATTGCTTTAGCGGCTCTACGTTCTGGTTTGATCACAGAACAAACTACATGCTATTGCCCCGGTTATATGGAGTGTGGCAACAGACGATTTCATTGCTGGGCATGGCGCAAAGGCGGACATGGGACAGTCGATTTTTACAAAGCCATGGCAAATTCATGCGATGTATTCTTTTATCAGCTTGCAAAAAAACTAAAGCTTCAAGATGTGGTCGATATAGCCACAGCTTTGGGACTTGGTGAAAAAACGGGCATTGACCTCATGTATGAAAAAAAAGGTTTACTCCCTAAAAAAGCTTGGTTCAAACGTCGCAATATTGGAGAAATGCTTAATTTATCAATTGGACAAGGACGCCTCTTGACGACACCAATACAATTAGCACGTATGATGGCTATGATTGTCAATGGGGGCTATTCAATAAAACCTTTCATCAATGAAGCCACACTCCGAGAACCTCCTATTCACATCCATTTGTCTGGAGAGCATTTAAATATTGTAAAAAAAGCTTTAGCAAATGTAATCAACTCACCTGATGGAACTGGCTACCAATTCCACTTTGTTTTGCCGGATGGCTCAAATGGATTTGGGGGTAAAACGGGCACAACACAGGTCAGCGGTATTTCACTTGCTGACCGAGCCTCGGGAAATGTCAACAACAAAACAGAGTTTTTACGGGATCACGCCTTGTTTGTAGGCTTCGCACCCACAGATAAGCCAAAATATATTATTTCTATTATCTTAGAAAACGCTGGCTGGGGGACAAGAGCTTGCCGCATTGGACACAAAATATTACAGTATCTTTTGCTTCACCCCAAACAAACCAAAGATTAATTACTTCTGTTTCATCAAACCACGAAATAAACGATGTGATAGTTTGGCAAAAATACAGTTGCCGCCAACATTTCCTAATGTAATAATACAATCTTGTAAAATACAAACGGAAAAAAATACGCCCATCATTTCATCAGAAAAACCAAGATATTTTCCCACCATAGGCATGACAATAGCTGTAGTTCCGGCCGGAACTCCGGCTGCCGCAAACTTAGATAACATATAATAGAAAATAAATGTGACCAGCATCATAATCGAAGGAAAAGGCGCTGAATATAAATAGATCAAAGCTCCAATTGACACACCGAAGACTATTCCATCACCAATCATGTGTATACCAACTGTAAATGGAACAATAAAATCAACGTAATCCTCATCTTTTAGTGTTTCTTCAGTGCATTTAAGCGTCAAAGGCATAGCAGCCACACTGGACATGGTCGTAAAGGCCGTCAACAAAGGTGTAACCATACATTTTAGATGCTTTCTTACCGCCCTCAAATGGAATCCATGAGCTATCAACAACAATAAGAATAAGTAGGAAAACAAAAGCACTGTTACTAAAATAAATACCTTGCTGTAACCTGTTAGCAAAGCTTCAATTGTTCCTTCATAACGCATCTTCACAAAAAATCCGAAGATGAAAATTGGTAAAACAGGAATAAATAATTTACGCAAAACAAACCCAATAGCGTGTTTTAAACTTTCCGATAAACGTAAAATTCCAGAACTTGGGATGAAACTAAAAATCACACCAAAAATAAACCCGCCCAACATCCCATTTGACGGCGACCACATATCAGGAATCGATAAGTTAAGTAAAGACCGCACCTCAATTGTTTTATTCAAACAAATTCCACCTGCTGTAAGAAAATAAGGTGCTGCAAAGCTAATAACATAAAACCCAATTAAAAAAGCCACAACATTAGAAACCTGCAAAGATGTTAAAATGCTAATTAATAGAAGGGGAGAAGACCTAGCAAACTTCAACATAGAGGCAAACATGTATGTAAAAGTAATGATGGGCAATATTAAGACCAACCCACTTTTTATGAGAGCACTAGCAGTGTAAGCACCTTGCACGAAATTTTGGCACATATAAGGCGTTATAAAATAACCTAGAATAATAACAAATACAATTTGGAAAATCGTATCTGAAAAGATACGTCTTAACATGTGAATATAATTTAAATCAGTATATAGGTCAGTCTACAAAACCTGACTACTTGTGACAACTACCTATATTTTTACGTTTTCCTTGCTCTTCTTTAATATCTTCTAAATATTTCCTCATCTTAATTGTTTCTTCGCCAATCACATCAAGGAATTCTGATATGGTTAGTTTCTTAAAATCTTTACCATGGAATGTCTTACCACCTCTTTTTTTCTGATATTCAAGGCGGAGCTCAAGATCATGTGGATCCTTCAGTTCATTCCTTTCAATACATGTTTTGAATAAACATCCCAAAAGCTCAAGGGCTTTATCACTCATTTTTTCGATGTGTTCTTTAAACTTTTTCTCACAAGCCTCATCTTTTTTCACTGTGTAGTTTTCGTTTAATTCTTTACCTTCTTCACTTTTCTTAGCAAAAACCATGGTTGTCATGGAGGATAGTAATAACAGCATTCCTTACTCAAGTTGAACAATTCTACATCTGTTATAGCCTAAAAAATCTTACTAAATGCTTAATCTCGTGACGGTAGCTATTAAAAAATGTAAAATAAATAAAAAACAGGAACATTGCTTGTCTTATCTACCCATCAGAACATGGGCTTTATGCTTAGTTTGTTTATTCACTGCACAATGCGGATTTCAGCCAGCACAGGATTCTGTGAATAATACACTGTACGCCGGAACTTTAGTTATTAAAATTCATTCAGCAGATTTAGTTCTTAATAATAAACTACAAAGGGAAATTAAAATTATCGGCAAGCCTGTCGTAAACAAAAAATATCAATTAGACATACAACTGAATCTCCTCAAATCTCCTTCTCTTTATGATGAGTGCGGAGATCCCCGTCGTTGGTACTCCGCAATTAACGCTGATATTATGATTACGGACTTAAACAGGCATACTGTTTCACATAGACAGCTCAGCACACGTCAAGCCTTTGACCATATAACAGAACAAAATCGTCCATTTGCTAATGATAATCCAGATGATTTGCTAGCAAAGGATTTAGCTCAACAGATTGTTTCCCTAGTTAATAGTCTCCCCTAATGGCCTGGATTTTAATTGCTTTGATCAAGCTCTATCAGCTATTGATATCACCCTTTTTAAACTGCTGTCTGTTCGAAGAATCCTGTTCTAATTTTGGGATAAAAGCTCTGAAGATACACGGTGCAGTAAAGGGTTCTTATCTAATTATATTAAGATTACTTGCTTGCCAAAGTTGGATAAAAGTACCTTGGTACAATTCGATCATTTTCTCTGATTCAAACGTAAGAATATTTGCAAAAAAGACAAATTGTTCTAATAAACACTAACCCAAAACTGTTTTTACTTTTGTTGCCAAATCCTTAATGTTATAGGGCTTAGATAAGAAATGAATCGTACCATCCTGAGTTAAAGCGTTTCGGAAGGTATCCTCACTATATCCAGACATAAAAATAATTTTTGTACTACAGCCAAGAGCCCGCAAATTTTGACAAAACGTAGGACCGTCCATCTTGGGCATAACTACGTCAGAAATAATAAGGTCAAAGCTACCACCATCTTGCATTATCTTAAGCGCTTCTTCACCCGACATAACTTCCGTTACTTCATATCCTTTTTCACGAAGAGCACGTGCACTAAAAACTCGAACAGCATCCTCATCCTCAATTAATAAGATTTTTGCGTGTCCGGTTAAATCAACAAAATTATCTGTTTGCTGTTTTTCTTCAACTTCTTGGCCTTCATAACGAGGCATGTATAAGATAAATGTTGTTCCCAAAGTTGATGATTTCACATCAATATAACCGCCACTTTGTTTGATGATTCCATAAACAGTAGACAAGCCAAGGCCCGTACCTGCTCCTACTTCTTTTGTGGAAAAGAATGGATCAAAGATATTATTAATCATCTCAGCAGGAATACCACAGCCCGTATCTTCAACCTCTATACTCACGTACTCCCCTTTAGGCAAAACATCTGATCCCATTCTACGGTCATTAGCGATCGTGCAATTGGAGGTGGAAATCGTCAACGCTCCTTCACTTTTCATAGCATCTCGTGCATTAACGGCAAGATTGATAAAGATCTGTTCCAATTGACCAAAATCCCCTTTAACTGTCCATAAACTTTGACCATGATGAATATTAATTGAAATCTTTGGCCCCAATAAACGCTTTAATAGACTTGTAACCTCTGATAAAACTTCACTAATATTTAGACATTTAAATTGTAAATTTTGCTGCCGCGAAAACGCCAATAACTGTCGCACTAAATTCCCTGCTCTGTTGGCATTTTGTTGAATTTGCTTCAAATCAGTGTATGCCGCATCATTTGGTAAGAAGCGTTGAAGTAAAAGATCACAATAACCAATAATGGCTGTCAGAAGATTATTGAAATCATGTGCAACACCTCCCGCTAGCTGTCCAACTGCCTGCATTTTCTGAGATTGAATAAATTGCTGCTCGAGTTGTTTCTGCTCGGAAATATCAACAAATTGTAATAAATATACATTTTCTCCTCCAGCTTCCATTCTACTTGTATAAACCGTAACATACAGATCATTGCTTTCAAAAGAAGCCTCGAATGTCGGGATCACATCCAATCTAAACTTACTACGAACATCACTTCGAATATTTGCACGAATGCTCTCAAAAAAGTTCGTCACATTAGGAAATAATTCTTGGAAACTAATATTAATTTCGATAATTTCACCAGATTCTTTGATGACGATAGAAGGTAAGCGAGCAGCGTCATAATAGGTCTGCTCTACACTCTGAGGTAATATGACATGCGTTGTATTGTGATCAACATCTTGAGTTTTATGAATCGCATAAGATGATCCCTGACTATTTAACACCAAATCAGCAGGCCTATTAACAATTTCTGCACCTGTTTTCCCTAAATAAGTAAGTGCGGCTTGGTTGGCGCCAACCACATTGTCGCAAGCATCTGAGTAAAGAAGGCCAAATGGCGCTTCATCCAAGAAACGCTGTAATTTTTTATAACGCAAATCAAGATCAGAAATAGCCTGAAACTGGCAAGTGATATTTTTTAAGAAAATAATATGGAATTGAGTTGCGGAATCTTGAACATGCTCACATAGAAATAAAGCATTATCCTGACGTCTTACCAACAAACCACTCCCTATCTGAAATAAACGCAACTTAGAAAACAAATTATCAGCTGAAAAATAATGTGTATAATTTTTTTCAAGCAGCGCCAAAAAATCAGAATATGTAGGATTTTTTTGTGTCGAACGACAAAATATCAAAGCCCCCATTGCATCAAATACAAAGCAGTCTTGGACTGATCTCCCTAATAATTCTTGTAGCAACTTAATGCGAAAATTAAGTTTTGATAATTTTCGATAAAACGCAAAGCCCGAAAAAACGGCTCCCCAAAAAATAATAGCTATAAGGAAATATTTGAAAATCAAAACACTTAAAAAGCAACACTATCCGTTTTTATTGTGCCGTTGTTTTTAACAACAGGGCAAGGGGGATTAATTATTCAACACGTTTCCTACATACTCTTTTAAAATTAGTGACAAAATGGCCTAGGATCATTAGCATAATAACGCATTAACCGTAGATCTGCTCGATCATAGATTGGCTTATCACCAACGATGGTTGCCTTTAACAAAATAACCAGTTCGATTAGATTATCCTCTCCTTTATTAGTGCCCAGGGTGTGCCTTATTACAGGAAGCCGCTCACTACCCATGGGTCCTTTGCGTTCGTCTTTAGCGCGTGTTTCCATTAATCCACCCAAAATAGCTATATTACCACTTTTAAGGCGTAGAACAGAATCAATTTCTCGAACTTCAACAATAGGAATGTGTGAATCAACCATGTCTTTGTCGGCAAGGTTTTTTGCTTTTGCATTGAATCGAACAGCCGGATCAACTATAGATCCCTTTTTACGCGAAACAGTTGGCCGTATAAACAAAATAACCTCACCAGTATCTCGATTAATGCTAACTTGAATAGGCATAATAAAACCTACGGGTTTTGTCCTAATTTCACTAGAACTTATTGTTTGATAACTATTATCGTTAATTTTATCACCACCCGCTTTATTCCGATCAACCCACCCTAAGAAACTGGTCTGATAATTAACCTTAAAGAAAACTTCATTTTCAGCAACCTTAATAACGGCTGTTTGATTATTTAACACTGTAATACGAGGACTAGATACAACCCGTAAAGAACCAAAATGTTCCATTGACCGTAATAAAACTGAAAAAGCATCTTTTTCGTTGATATCCAACGTTAAAAATCCTTCTGGAGACATTTCCTGCTTCATCAAACTTGATGAAAAGAATGGCTTATTATTACTAAACAATTGCCAATTTATGCCCGACTGAAATTCTTGCTTTAAAGCAACTTCAATAATTTTGGCTTCTATAAGAACTTGCGAACCAATCACTCTTTCAAGCTCAGACAAGTACTCTTCGATCATCTTGTGCTGACGCGTCGTTCCCATAACGCTAATAACCTGATTTCCCATAAAATTATACCTAGGTTTTGGTGGGGAGCTCGATGTTCAAGGCACTCAAGATGTTCCGCTGTGATTTTGTGAGTTCTGTCAGGATGTAGCCATATCGACCCGTGTATTTCACTTTGGTCAGTGTCT
>DAHXKW010000035.1 GCA_027366195.1 Alphaproteobacteria bacterium
TACATGCAAAAATTTGAAGATGCCGTTATTAAAGGTGAAAGAAATTCAAAAGCATATGCAGAAGAAATAACAAAAATAACTAAAAAATATGAAGATCTAGATAAAGTTACACAAGAATATATCACAGAAACTAATAAAGCCAAAAGAATAAAAAATGAAGAAAAGCGTCGGGAAAGGGTTGGTAACGCATCATTAAGTAAGACTTCATTAGACATAGGTTCAACCTTTTCCGAATATTTTCACCGACAATCAAAATTGATGACAGAAAAAATAAACGCTATACCACAAATGTTGGCGTCCGGATTAATGAGAGGAGTAAGCGCTGCCGGTAAAATATCTTTAGATGCAGCACAAGCCATATTAAAATATAATATTCCTACAAGCACATTTGCAGCAAACGTCGGAAGGCTGGATGTTAATGAACAGGAGGTAGCACAAAGTCAAAGTGAGAACAGATTTGGATATAGATTATTGAGCGGCAAAAATAATGCCATATCCGGGTTTACCAGTATGACCGGCTCTCTTGCAAATGCTTTAATGCAATATGGTCCGGGTGCAGAATCTTTGAAAGCACTGATGACTGCTCAATCAAATCTGGCAAGCTTTGGCATCAATTATGGAAAAACATCAAATGTAACCAATCAACTGTTAATGTTTAAAAAATTTGGCTCGAAGTGTGGGGATGACAGATAGTGGATTGCAAGAATTTACTACATCATTAGTTAATTCTGGTCTAATCGCAACTTTGGAGGCTGATAAAAAATTCAAAACATCTAAAGAAGAAGAAAAATATATTGGAAAAGAGATAAAAGAAAGAGCCAATTTAGCTAAAGTTTTAGGAATGTCTGCTAGTGAAATGGCATCTATGCAACGGCAAGGAATATCTCAATCTTTTATGGGTTTTAGTGAATATATCCATCGGAGGTATCTGAGCGGCCCCCTTTCCTCACTTCTGGCTAGTTCGTTAGGAATTAACTTGTCTAAACAACAAGAATCATCCATTGCTTCCTTTCTTGGGGGAACACCATCACAAAAAACTAAAGCAGCGCCAGTAGCGTTAGCAGTTATGTCAGAGATTGCCCATCGAGAAACAACAGAAAAATGGGGCGGCGGTGCACTCCCCCATCAGGCATTATCCTTAATTTCGGGTCTTTCTTCTAACTTAAAAGATTCAATGATCTACATGCAGCGTGCCGATGCTACATTAATTTCATCAAGTGAAAAAAATGTTAGATTAGCTAAAGATTTTGGTATTAAACCGGGGGACATTCTATCCCAAAAAAAACACCTTATTACTTCTTATCTTCGGAATCCTAATCATAAAGATTTTGCTTATGTTCAATCATTAATGTCAAAAGGAGAAGCTACTTCCATGCAAACACCAAAAACATATATGATGGGAATGCCTGTAAGCGAAATTAATAAAATTGCAAATACTGTTTCAAGTATTGGAAAAACTCCATTGGGAGCTGTGGGAGGTAGTGTTTTGGGTGCTTTAAAAGATATTGGTTTTGCCAGTCTTGGAGCATCTTTGCGGGATACTGGAGTCTTGGGACGGTTCGGAGAAGCTGTGACGGCTGGTGTAGTATTAGCCGCTCCCGTTTTGGCAACCGCGATTGGTGTAGGAGTGGCAGCAGCAATGGGACACTGGGCTGGTAATATTATTAATAAAATACCCAAAGATGTTGGTCGGAAACATAGTATATCTACCGATTGGAGTCGCTCAATGAGTAACGCCGCAGAAGCACATGGTAGTGTTTTTAAAGCTGATTTATCTATATTATCTGGTGGTTTATATGAAGGCACATTAAACACCAATACAAGATATAATGTCCTTGATCAGTGGGGAGCTGCACAGGCAAAAAATAAAAACCTTTCGGCTGCAAGTTTTTTTGATAAAAGGTTAAAAGAACTTAAAGTAGCTCATTATGTTGATCACTATGATTCATTTTTGGTAGGTAATAAAACTATGAGTTTCAATGAATATTTTAAATATTTACAAAAAGAACAAGTCCAACAAGAAAAAATTCAAGACCATTTAAAAACAATACGGAAAAATACCGGAGAAACTGCAAAACATGCAAAAACCCAAGCCGATTTACAAAAACAAAAAACAATGGCTAAACAAATCTTGGACAATTCAGTACAGGAATTAGCATTAAAACATTCGTCAGATATTATTTCTGGTTTGAACAAATATGCTGACCAATGAAATGTGAATTCTTAACATCCACAATCAAAAAATGATAATAAATAAAACATGGCAATTCAAAAATTCTATCGAATAGTAACCCCG
>DAHXKW010000047.1 GCA_027366195.1 Alphaproteobacteria bacterium
TTACATCACATGCTCCGAAAACGACAATACCTTGGTAAGGAGACCTGCACAACCGTTTGGGATCAGTTTTACGAATTGGCAGCTTAAGTACTCAAAAAAAATCAAAACTTTATCTCACTGAAAAAATTGCGACAGAACCCAATCGGATCGCTTGGCTTGTGTTAAGCACGCCATAGCTTGTGGGACAAAGTCTTTCTCTTGGGATATGACCAAAATCACGGTCAGAAAATGTAGCATTATGCTTGCACGAAAATAGTGCGGGTTGCTCATGTTGGGTTGGTAAAATATTACATACAATTGTTCCCAAATCAGATACATCATTTCTCAAAAGGTGTGCATTCACTTCTTGATTAAGGATTGCACTGACGTGTTCAAATGTCTGATTGAAGCCAGTGTTACCCCTGATACAGTGTATTGCGTCAAATCCTGTTGTCGCATTGCCCCATAATAAAGATAATAATACGAAGAACGTTTCATTCATTGACAAATTAGCAAATAAAACCTTTGTAGTATCTGACATGTCTGCTCGGACAGGCCAGAATTGCGGCAAATTTGGCGCAGATGGTGGTAATTCTTGATGATCTGGGTTGGCATAATGAGATAATAATTTCCAAAGCGTTATCCCTATAGCAACCACACAGACCGTTGTTGCAAAAATACAAGCATATTTTTTCCTGGTATTTGATAAATCAAAACGTGATACTAATTTATCTAAACAAGATTTTCTTTCTATCTCAGTTTGAACATGTGGGTCTTGCAACGATGATGTTTCAAGTTCACTGTATAACGAAACACTTCCCCGTGTGCTAATCAGAGGTTTGTTATCTTCAGATCCGTAACAAACATCAATAGACAGAAGAAGAAACAAGAAAATTAATATTTTTAAAACACTAGACATTCTTTCTGTTCTAGCATATCCTAAATTAATCAACATAATGTTATCCGGCTTTCTTTCCAGACTCCAGGAAGAGAATAAGCTTGCTCATCGTGTTTGTAAAGTTCTGCACGAATTGAAATTTCAATTCGCAATACATTTGTTCTTAGTTTTGGGGGATGGTACACTGACATGCCATTGATCATTAGTGGTTGTATGTATGTGTCGTATGACAAATACCATAAAGGTTTTAATGGGTTTCTACATTGTGTTCATGAGTTTTCATGTAACAACACTTCACGCGGCTTCTTCCTCGGCTAATAATACAAATTTATATTGCTCTCAAGAAAACACACCTCCTGATCGTACATTACAAAGCTATTCTACCGCAGATTCGGAACTTGCTTCGCTCCATTCGATAACAAGAAGTAGCCTTATCAAAGAATTTAAAATTAGTGAAGGAAAACAAGATGAAATAAAAAAGAAACTGGAAATTTTGGAAACATCTTGGCGTGGACTTATGCGATGGTCTACAGCTGATAGCTTATTACAAAAAATATTTTATGTATTATTAATAAGAGCTCAAAACTCTGAATCACAACATACAGAAGATGAAAATCATGCTGTTCCTGGAGATCAACCTGATCAATCAGACAGTCAATCTTGGAAGAGTTGTTTTTCTCCTATTTTTTTGTACGGTGGTTCATTTCCACTTACATCGGCGAATAACAGAAGAGTTGTCCATTTCATAGATGGCCTGCGTCAGGGATTAGAATTTGCAATTTTTCGTGGTATTCATTTAAGTATTAGTGCTTTGGTGATTTATCAATTCTATAACTGGGCACATCAAAGAGCGCCCCTTGCGTGTCAACCACAAACGACAACTGGACATGATTTATCTGGTTTGTTCAGTTTTTATGAACATTCTGATGATAATGTTCTTCTTGGTGTTTTCCATGACATATTTGGTTCGCAAGGATCTGTTTTATCCTATTTGCGTTACCTTCTCTTTGTTCCTATTGCGATTGGTTTAGGAAAAGGGGTTCTGTCGCATCCAGTTTTAATGTAAAATGGTTTCAAAATTCAAGCTGTTTGAGATAATTTGATGATTGATTTTTCAGGAAGACATTTC
>DAHXKW010000050.1 GCA_027366195.1 Alphaproteobacteria bacterium
TTACATCACATGCTCCGAAAACGACAATACCTTGGTAAGGAGACCTGCACAACCGTTTGGGATCAGTTTTACGAATTGGCAGCTTAAGTACTCAAAAAAAATCAAAACTTTATCTCACTGAAAAAATTGCGACAGAACCAAAAAAAGTAGTTCAACAGTTTAGAAACCCAAAAGTTGTCACTGATTTTATAGAAGAACGTGTAAGTCAGCAGATAGAAAAGGAAGGTGTTTATTATAAGATACCTGAGTTTTGCAGTAACGGTCGTCGTGTACCACCCATTTCATCGGGAGATCTTTGTGCTGAAGAGGGAAAATCTATGCCTTCTCACAGAAACAACGTATGTTTGCGCTTCAGCCATGGTTTTCTGCGCGGACAGTTGTGTCAATATTTATTTGGACACCCTAGTCAAGACGCAGAAAAAGGAAATTTAGGATGTCTAGAGGGAAGTTTTAGTGATTGTTTCACACATAGCGAGCAAGCTTGGCTTAATTTTTTAGATAGTCCACGTCCAAGACATATCTTTTTTTCTAACGTTTTCGACATTCGTAAAGCGACTAATTATGATATTACTTTCTTTTCCTACAAAGATATTTGTCGCTATTGTCGAGGTAGTTTTAGTTTTTTGCAACAAACTGAATGTTTGCAAGAACATTTGAATGTTTTTTTAAGGGAACTTCCTAAGCTTATGAATCCTCACTGGAACAAATATAATATTAAGCAACAAATCCAATTTAACGATGAATTTCAAAGACAGGAGGGTACAACCTATTTTTATTTCCCCCAAGTTCATGATTTAAAAGTTAAATTAGATAATTTATATGCTTGGTCGTTTTGTAGAATTGATGATAAACTAAGAGGGGTTGAGAGAAGAAGGGAGAGACGGTTATGATTTTTCTGATGTTTTTCTGTACGCAGGCTGCGCAATTCACTACTGGTTTCAGTATTCCAGTAAGCCCTACAAGTTTGTCTTCTGAACAATTGACTCAAAACGGTATTGAGCATTGGTGTAAGCAGAATTTACAAGGTTTAAAGAGTATTGATGTTGCGGGCATGCCAGGTGCAAATAATTTTTTGCAAAAGCTTTTTAAAACAAATCTGACATTATCAAGTTTGGTAAAAGTTAATGCAAGTAATACCGATATTACCTTAGATACACTTGAACTATTGAGAATGATTAAAGTACCTTTTTTCGTAAGAGATCTACCACAATATAGTGCCCGTTTTGGTTGTTCTGTAGCACCAATTATGGTAGATATTCAAAATACCGAATTAAGCTTGTCGGAAGAATTAGAGTATAGTGTTATCGAACAGCCTGCAGGTCCGAGTCTTCCTATTTATTATCGATGTGGAATGACTGAAGAAGTTGCAACTGCTCAGGTAATCGTTAGTCGATAAGCTACCAAGCAGAAAATGCGCACACTAAAAAACTCTAAATATTCTTATTTTGTTAGTGTTTTTGATAATAATTTTACATAATATCGATTATTGAACTTTAACATATACCTTGCTCAGACTATCTTTTAAGACTTGAAAATAAGTTTTTAGGAAATTTATTCCTGTTGAAAGCCTGCAAATCCACCGGGTGCGTTATCTCAAAATCAAAGCACGCATAACACCTTGAAAAGATCACTAAAAAATACCATACTACCTTAAAAGTAAGCGAAATTATTAATTACCACCATGTATCAACGTATTTTAAAACTCAATTTACCCCGTAAACAATCTGCCTTCTTATGGGGTGCACGTAAGACTGGAAAATCAACTTATTTAAAAAATCATTTTCCGCACTCTGTTTGCTACGATTTATTACATTCTGATCTTTATGTCCGTTTTTCTAAGCATCCAAACCTATTTCGTCAAAAAATACTGACTCTCACTCCAGAACAATTGCAATACCCTATCATTGTAGATGAAGTCCAGCGGGTTCCCGAATTGCTCAATGAAATCCATTGGCTCATTGAAAATTCTGAGGCGTATTTTATCTTATGCGGTTCAAGTGCTCGATCATTACACAGAAAAGGTGTCAATTTGTTAGGCGGACGGGCTTGGCGTTTCAATCTCTACCCTCTTGTATATCCCGAGTTTGAACGATTTAATCTGTTACAAATCCTAAATCAAGGTACCATCCCCAGCCACTACGATTCGCCAGATTACAACGCTTCCTTAGCAGCCTATGTAGATGACTATCTTACACAAGAAATTCATGCTGAGGGATTAGTGCGTCATTTGCCGAATTTTGCATTATTTTTGGATTGTATTGGTCTTATGAACGGACAACAAGTAAATCATACCAATATCGCACGGGATGTTGGTATAAACGTAAAAACGGTCAGAGAATATTTTCAAATCCTGATTGATACATTACTTGGTTATTACGTGTACCCCTATCGAAAGCGCAAAAAACGAGAATTAATTACCCAAATGCCAAAATTTTATCTTTTTGACGTTGGTGTCGCTAATTACATTGGGCGTGCTATTATCCCGGCTCTTAAGGGGGAATACGCTGGCCGATCTTTAGAGCACTTAATTTTTTTGGAGTTAATTGCTTATCGTTCATATATGAAAAAAAGATTCGATATCCACTATTGGCGTACAAAAACAGGGTTAGAAGTTGATTTTATTGTTGATGGTATACCCATAGAAGTAAAAATTTCAGAGACTGTGCATAAATCAGATATCAAGGGACTTCATGCTTTTTGTGAAGAACATAGCCCTCAAAAAGCCTACGTTATTTCTCTTGACCCTCATCCCCGTCAAATTGACGATCATATCCTTATTTTACCTTGTGAAGAGTTTTTAAGACGTTTATGGGCTGGGGAGATTATTGGATGAAGATTTTAAATTGATTTTGTAGTACTTAAAATAATCGATATTATGTAATAATTACCCTCCAAGAATCCAGTAGGGATAAGATTTTCAGAGATTTTGATGACACTCATTTTTTGCCTGCGTGCGCTGCTAATGCTTGAATTTCAGCCATAGATAATCCCGTATACGTTGATACAGATTTAATGGGTAATTTGTCTGCAAGCATTTTTCTTGCAACTTCTTTTTTACCCTCAACCTTACCTTCAGCTTTACCCTCGGCTTTACCTTTTTGAACAAGTTCTCCCGTATGATCGGAAAAACGATCATAGTCTTTATCTTGGGCTTCGTAAGCCATTCTCACATCAGTCGGCAATCTATTTAATTGTGCTTTTTCAAAAGCCTGTAAAACGGCCTTTGTTTTTATCCGCCGTTTTACGTCAGCTTCTGTCATGTAATGTCCTTCCTTGAAAAACGTTATCCAATCCTGTTGTTCTTGATTTGAAAACGTTTTGGGAGCATTCATGATGGAATATTGTATTAATTCAATACCATCTATAAAACGACTGGGTCTATGAAGTTGTTCTTGCATCCTATAATGACGCACATACTGCTGCGGCGTATCTTTCCAGTGCTGTTTGTCATCTTTACCTCCACCAAGAATATTAATTCCGATGACCCTTTTGATTTGTTTCCAATCTCCTTCCTTATGAAGTTGATTCCCATAAAATGCAGCCACATATGCCAATGACCGACGATCCCAATAATTACTTGGTACAACTTGCATTTCAACCATTGCATAATCACCCTGTTCGAGTTTGCAAACAAAATCCATGGTGCCATCATATTTTTGCTTCGGAAATGCAATTTGAATATCTCTGTAATGTTTTAAAAATTTACGTATGAAAGCTGTTTTTTCTCTATTAACAGCCAATCTTTGTCCTTGCCTTCGATCCACTACCATTACTTGAGAATTTGACCTTCTTAAATCTCTAATTGTTTGCCGTGTTGTTTTGTCATGAAGGAAGTTTCGCAATTGCTGTAATTTTTGTAACGGATTCATATGCTCATCAAGACGTTGTGATGACACAATGGGTAGCCCTGGTACAAAAGCATGTAAAAATGATGGACGAATTTTATTATCACTGAGCACATATTTAAACAAGGCATCATAGGTTGCAATCCCATATAATTGGGGATTAGCATTGTACGAGCAAAACCGTTTAGTACTCCAGATTAAAGGAGAGACCGAACACGTCACTGTAGCAAACGTTACCCGTCTCACAGGAGATGTCACAAACTCATACGTAGCTGCTTTTGCAGTAGACAAAAGAACAAGTAAAAGATTGCTCACACATAACGTATGTAATGCTACTGATAACTTCATGGTGGAACCCTTTTGGTAAGCCTTCTACCATGATTATAGGCTTCTTTAACAAAGAATCAACCGCGATTGTTAATCAATTGAAAATTAGCTCTCAAAAACAAATCGCGCCATCTTCCCTCTAGATCCGCATTTCTTGCTGTTCGGGGCACCGTCAACTTCTATGATAAAAGTCAAGCGCTAAGTTTAAAATTTGCAAAATCTTCAAAAATCCAATTGTTTTTTAACGTATAAAGTATGGTATTCAAAAGATGATGCGCTGTAGGACCGAGGGTGTGTTGCATGGCACCGTCAACTTAACCTTAAGAAGTCAAGCCATGTTTTTGTTTTCTGAATTTTAGGCACAAAGGATCTGATGGGATGCTTCGTTCCAAATGGACAAAGCATCCCCGAAGGCACCGTCAACTTAAGTTAGGATTTTGGATTGCAGATTTAATTTTGTTAAAATCAGATGAAGTTGAGGATGGAGAATAGATATTAAATGGACAAAAAAAAGCTTTCTCCCAAAAGGCACAGATTTCCG
>DAHXKW010000052.1 GCA_027366195.1 Alphaproteobacteria bacterium
TAAATGGGGTTCCACAGGATTTGCAGTAATAAATAACGGGATCAAGCTTTAAAAAACAATTATGACATAACAGCTCATCATGACTAATAATTTGCATGCAAATACAGCGGGGTGGAATAAAAAAATCGATGATCTTAAAAAGGATGGTGCCGAAAGTGGGACTCGAACTCACGACCTACTGATTACAAATCAGTTGCTCTACCAACTGAGCTATTTCGGCATAATTTTATTATACCGAAAGATATCAATTACGAGAAGAGTCTTTATTATGACAGCAGGTCAAAATTTATAGGTAGTTGGTATCCATGATAAAACGCCATGGTTTTTGAGTGGCTTTTACCTAAGGAGGTGCCAGTATTAAAATATACATTATTGTACCAAACGTTGCATTTCCAAGGCATATGTGGTGTAATCATGACAGCGGGGTAGAGCAGCCCGGTAGCTCGTCAGGCTCATAACCTGAAGGTCGTTGGTTCAAATCCAGCCCCCGCAACCATTTTGGGTTGAGATTCTCAAGATCTGCTTCCCAGGGTGTTACTGGCTCTTTTCGCCGATGACCAAAGGTATATGGCAAATTAGAGCCAGTTACAAACCGGGGTCCAGTAGATTTTGCTAGACCCCGGATAGAAAGAGACTGTAATTCGCTACGCTTATAACAGTCTCTAACTTCCGGGGAATCAGATTTTGTGATCCACTATTATCCATTTTCAAGAGGCTAGTATGCAGGTTGATCAATTACGTCAGGTCATTGATAAGATTGAAGTTCTTGAGCGTGAGAAAGCTCAGGTTCAAGATGCTATTAAAGAAGTCTTTGGCGAAGCTAAAAACTCAGGTTTTGATGTATCAATTCTTAAAAAAATTATACGCATGCGTAAGATGAAGCCTGAGGCTTTAGAAGAGGAAGATTTGTTGATTCAAACCTACCGCGAAGCCATAGGCTTATAATCAATTGACCACTTGAGCTTTTTGTCCTAAACTCCATCGTATCTTTATATAGACAAGAATCCCATGTTCCTACTATTTTTATATTTATTGTCAATTCCAGAATTAGTTGGGCCAAAGGATGTTTCCTTTAGCAATCGAATTTTGCATCAATACCATTGTGAAGCGTTTGTGCCACAAATGATTACTCCAACACCAACAAGAAGACTTTCATCAGCCAGTCCAGAGAGATCTCCAAGTAGGAATGTTTTACCTGTAAAAATGCTTAGTCTGGTTACACCTAACGACAATCAGGATTCTGAGAAAAAAGTGGCAGAACAATATATGGAAACCTTGAGTAAAGTTACTATTAGATCCAAAAAAGCAGAAGAAACTGATATTGGCAAAGAGATTTATATTGTGGCTCAAGCTGGAGGAAATTTGTTTAGAGTCAGAGATGCGCAAGGACGATATTTCAAGCTTCTTGTTAACAATGCCAAGACAAATGATGAACGAAATACCTTTATACATGTTTTGCTGCGTGCATATAAAGAAACGTTTGAAAAGCAAACTGAAAGATCTCCTTTAGGTTCTGTGGAAAAAACAATTGCTGTCGGTACGTGGAATCGGCAGATTGCTGTAGCCAGTGCAGCTGTTTTAGCCATGGTTACCTGGTGTTGCATGAGCCCTTCTTCAAGTCCTATCGGTGGTAAGAAGGCTCAGCCGGAAATTCTTCCTACTCCCCCTACGGCATTTAAACAATCAAACGAACAACCAGTGTGTTTTACGAACAAAACGCCCGCTCTTACCTTGACACAGTATTTTTGGGGGGTGGTCCCATTAAAACCAATACTTGCAGAATCCTCAGATGTATGTGCGCGGGATGGCGTATGGATGAATCCAGCATGTCCCGCACAACTGCCTGCATCTGAAAAGCCTGATTTTTCTTGTGAACAACACCTGGGAAATCCAGACCCTCAGCAATGCCCAATTCATTCAAATCCGAAACAGGATCATGTCTCACGAGAACCAACCGGCGTAAGTTGTGCAAATTGCACGTGTGATTTGAAACAACCTAAATCTTCAAAAAGACAAGTTCTCCCAGCATCATCATCCACTCTTCCAATCACTGATAATTCCTGGAGACTTTGGTTCACAGGCTGGATAACCAACTGGTGGAGTTGGTTTTTTGCTCTTTTCATGAATAGTCAAACTGGCACTTCAAGACTTATATAGGCCCCCATATATATGTTCAGTGTAAATATTCAGTTGACTTTGATTGTGTTATTTTTTACAATCTGTTCTTAGGATGTACTTAAATACTAATGAGCAGATATGTTTTTATTTTTCTTACATTTATTCGCAGATTTTAATCTAATTGGACCAACTGCTGTTAAAGGCATAGGATATCTGGAGGATAGGACATGGTCTCAATATCACTGTGACCAATTTCCATTGCGAACTTCTCTGACACCAGCTCGACAAGCTCAGGGGGATGGAGATGCCTCTCCTCAGCCCAGAAGGCCGGATGATATGTCTTTATCACCCAGAAGACAAATGCCTAGAGATTCTTCACGTGTGCTCGCTCTTGTTACGCCAAACCAGAAGGATCAAGAAGCTGAAAAAAACAGCGCAAGACAATATATGGAAACTTTAAGTAAAGCGTGTAGGTTCAAAAAAGCAGATGCGGCGACTGATATTGGTGCAGGATTTTTCATCGTAGCTACATCTGGTAATAATTTGTTTAGAATCAAAGTAACAGGTGATCAAGGAAAAGAAGTGTACTTTAAGCTACTGGTGAACAATACCAAAACAGATGCGGAGCGAAACGCCTTCATGCTAACACTCTTGAAATCTTATCTCACCACATTTAACGATGGATCATCTAACGATACAGTAATAGGAAGAATTAATAGTACTTTAGGTGAGGTCAAACCATCCA
This sequence comes from Alphaproteobacteria bacterium, assembly GCA_027366195.1. Classification (GTDB taxonomy): domain Bacteria; phylum Pseudomonadota; class Alphaproteobacteria; genus DAHXKW01. Next base: position 2,864 of record DAHXKW010000052.1, read on the forward strand.
CCATAAGAAGTTCTGAACAAGCTGATAGGGGAGCAGTAATGGCAGCACCTAAACCCAATAATGTTAAGCAAGATGCAACTCCACCTTCTTGGTTGAAACGAACGACTTTGTTTTTTTGGAACCACCCATACAGAAATCCGATTTTAGTAGCAACAGGAGGTGTGGTTCTAGGTATACTTGCTTTAATTCCTAAGATCAGCAAAACTTTTTGGCATTAAAATCATGGGCTAGGCAAATTCACAACTGCCGTTGCTTATACTACACTCTAGTGTTACGCTACTACTATACTGGATTTTGTTTTTGGCCTTGTGTCTACACCGCTTCAAAAACTGAAACGTTTGCAAGCCATGAAACAAGGTGATGAAATTAATCCAATGCAAGGTGGTTTTGCTTCTCATATGCCATCGGACAAGGTTGTGATTATTATGAACAAATGGAATATATTTTTTATTTTACTTTTCCAAATTATTTTAGGTTTTCTATTTTTCGGGCTGGGGTTTCTTTTTTGTCTTAAAACCTCTGAATCTTTAGCGCAAAGAAAAGAAGAGGTTCGTAAACCAGCGTATGGTAAACTTTATATCCCCACCTCGACTGCAGATGCGCAAGACAGAAGCATTGTGCAGAGCATGGATGAATATGATAAGCGGTAACGAACGATATGTTTACTAAGGCAAAATTACGTATTCAAGACCCTACTATCGTCGGTGTTGAACTAGGTGGAAGTAAAATTACAGCCCATGTTTATCGTATTCAGGATGATGGCAATCTAAAACACATGGCTTCTGCTTGTGTCCAATCTAAGGGGCTTAATAGACATACAATCGCACGGATTGAATGGCTTGAGGAATCCATTTTGAATGTTTTACATACAGTAGAACAACAATCGAAAATAACAATTAAGGATGCTTATATTGTTGTCCCTTCAGGCATTCTTAATTCAAAAATGATCGATAATAGTCTTGATTTGGGGGGGCGTGTCGTTACTGATGAAAGTCTTCGGAAGTTACATGATATTTCTTCCTTCATAAATCAGAAAAAAGACGAGGAAGTCTTACACGTATTACCGCTGCGTTATAGCTTAGATGATCTAGATAACATCACAGATCCTAGGAAAATGATAGGACGAAAATTAAATGCACTTATTCATGTTATTACAGCTTCCAAAAGCTTTTTAAACAATGTAAGACAAATTTTCTCCCACGCTGATGTGCGTATTAAAGGGATTATAGCCAATCCTTATGCGACGGGTTTGGCATTGCTGGATGAAGAATCTATGCAACTTGGTTCTACGATTATTGATATGGGGGCAGAATCAACTACCATCAGTTGTTTTTTAGATGGTGTGTTGATGTTTTTCAAGCAGTTTCCCACTGGTTCACACCAGATTACAAAACATATTGCACGGAAACTGAACCTATCTGTCGAAGCAGCAGAAAGAGCAAAAATACAGTATGGCTTTGTATCTGCGGATGCGGCTTTATTGGCAGTTAATCAGCCTGTGGTTGATGGGAATTTGCAACGTCATATTTCGCCTATTATTATGTCTGATATTGAAGAGTTAACAATCAGTATGTTCGACGTACTGAACCAATTAGACCCAAAGGTTTGGGATCGCATCATTGTAACCGGCGGGGGCTGTCAGATGAATGGCCTTAGTGAATTTTGGAGCAGGGGGTTTCGTAAATCTGTAAGAGCAGAAAAAAACTACCAGCTTTCATCTCCATTACACGATTTAACCTTAGCAGCAAGTTTTGGTGCCATAAAGTATGGTTTGACTGATTACTATAATTTAAATACGCGCCATATTATTCAGCCATTCTTGAAGCGTACTATTTGGCAAAAAATCCAGCATTGGTTTAATGAAGATTTTTAACCAAGGTCAAAGGCTTTAAGCTCAACACCCTTATCTGTAAACTGGAATTCAATACCGCGAGAATCAAGTAGCGGTTTTTGAAAAGTTTTTCCTTGGTATTGGGCATACATTGTTCCGTCTAGTATAACCGCGCAGCGCATATTGTTAAGTCTTGCCTGTTCTAACTTACCACCTGGCATAGCATGAAATTCGAAAATTTGGATAGAATTTTGATAGTCTCGTTCTAAGCCAGAAGCCGTACGATCTAGTATTTTCTTATAAAACTCATCTGCAGACATTTTTTTAAATTCATCCACATTTTTTTCATCATAGATAAGCACGATATGAAAGGGGATAACTGTCTTTCCATTAGCATCAGGACTAGCGGAGTAACGTATCGTGGATAGCCACAGCTTTGTTTGCCCAAAATTCATTCCTCCGCTACAAGCTGTCAGAAAAAGGAAAAGAGTTAAAACTATACGCCGCATATTTTATTTACCTAGATAATTTTCAGATGTGAGCAATTTATTCGCTTTTTCAAAAACTGTTAAAGCATCTTTGGGGTGGATTATGTCATAGACAAAATCACATAAGGGTAAATTAAGGTGCTGCTTCACTTTTTGTAGCACATTAGCTGTAAAAGCACCTTCAGTTGTGGCATGTTTCCGTTGCTGGTAGCTTTCATATGATTCGCCATTGCCTAGGGCGATCCCAAGAGACATATTACGAGAATCAACGCTAGAACATGTTGCAATTAAGTCTCCGATACCTGCAAGACTATGTAAGGTTTCCATTTTACAACCTGGATATAACCCCATAACACTGACCATTTCAGCCAAACATTGTACATAAAAAGCAGATTGAGTATTAATGCCAACGTTCAAGCTTTTAAAAACGCCACTAGCAATAGCGAATATGTTTTTCATGCTGCCTACTATTTGGACACCAAAAGGATCATCTGAGGGGGCAAGTTTCATTGTTCTATGCTGTAATCGACTAGCCAAATTTTTTGCCATTTCAACGTCATCACCGGCTAATGTTGCTGCTGAGGGTACACCCATAGCAATTTCTTTAGCCAAATTTGGTCCAGATAAAACAAATAATGGATTTTTTAGATATTGTTTAGCAAATTCTGTCATCAGATACCCTTGGTGATCTTTAAGAAAAATGCCTTTTGAGCAAAAAATAATAGGTGTGGTTGGGTCAAGATCATGTGCTAAGCGTTGAGCGATGTTTTCAATTTCTTGAGCAGGGCCAACAGAAATTAAAAGATCTAAATTACGATCAACTGTTGTAGAAAAATCGATGGATTCAGGAATTTCAAATCCAGGTAAGAAGGTTTTATTTTCTCTGTATGTGCGTAACTCTTCACAATGTTTTTCATCAATCGTGACTAGCGTAATTTTCAGGTCATGACGTCTACTGAAACATAAGGTTAAAGCTGTACCAAATGCACCGGCGCCTAATATTGATATTTTCATTTTTAAACTGCAATTATTGCAATCCGACAGTAGATGGTAGAAGAAATTGATTGGATAATCAATGTTGCTGTGATTTTATACGGTTTATCTAGCGCAAAAGTTAATAAAATCAGCAGGGAGTGTTGTTTGAAAACTCATCAGCTGTTTCGTTTTTGGATGAATAAAAGACAAGGCATAAGCGTGTAGCATTAGGCGAGTGTCTGCTCGGTTATTACTATTGCTGTATAATGTGTCGCCTACGATAGGGTGTCTTATATGACTTAAGTGAACGCGAATCTGATGTGTTCGTCCCGTAAATAATTCGCACTCTATCAAACTATGGCGCTCATGTAGGCTTTGATCTGAGTGGCCATATACAGATAGAACTTTATAGTGTGTTATTGCCATTTTCGCATCATCTTTTGTGCTGACACGCATACGATCAAAATGCCGAGGATCTTTAGCAATAGCAAAACTAAGCGTATCTTCCATTTTTTGGGGAACGCCATGGACTATTGCCTGATACAGGCGAGAGGCTTGTTTAGTATCGGGGTGAAATTGTTGTGCTAAAAAAACATGCGCATCATCGTTTTTTGCGATTAAAATTAATCCGCTAGTGTCTTTATCTAAGCGATGTACAATACCTGGGCGTTTTACACCACCGATGCCAGAGAGGTCCTTACAATGATAGAGCAGGGCATTCACCAGTGTTCCTGTATTATGTCCATAAGCAGGGTGTACTACCATGCCAGCTGGCTTGTTAATAACAATAAGATCTGCATCTTCATAGACAACATCTAAAGGAATATTTTCAGGAACAATGTCTGATTCTTCTAAACATTCTGGGTCAACTGTGATATCCAAAGGGTTTTCTACAGTATGTTTTGGACTATAGATCGTTACGCCATTTATTTTGACTAGCCCCTTTTTAATCATTCGTTGCCAGTGTGTTCTTGTTTTATCCGGATAAGCTGATGCTAAGTATTGATCAAAGCGCAAAAAAACATAATTGTTCTACGATCTTGTTGTATTATATCACATACACCCCTTTTATTTTCCCTTTTTCCTTGCGGTCTCCCATTTTTGTTTGACCCATTCCATAAACTCACTATATTTATGGCAGAACCAACACTTTATATTGCCACGTTCTTTTTCTGGTTTTGCTAAATGAGCTTTTTCTTCAGTACATAAAGCTTTAAATCCTGCCGTTACTTTTTCGATAACTTCTTCTTTCTTAAATTTGTCCGAAATGGAAAAATGCAAATGCGTTTCTTTTCCATTGCTGGAAATTGTGCCATCTGAAACAAAAATGCGTTGAACATGCTCTTTTTTTGTTATATCACTATGATGATAAGCCATAGCTATTGTTCTGTTAGCTTTATGGCCAGAAAGGTGTGCAAAATTTTTGCATTTAATGGTGACAGGTATTGTTATATCGATTTCTTGTTTCTTATTTTTGTAATTTTCAGAATGGTTTTTATTTGTACGGCAACCACAGTCAGCTTCAGCGTTAGCAGTTGTGGCAATCAATAGTGAGTAAAGTGCTATGAACATAAATGATCCATAAGGGAACTAATAATTATAGTGTACGGATGAAATTTTAAAATAAAGTTAATAAATAAATATTAACTAAAATTTAATAAAATTTGAAAAAATAATAAAACATAATCAAAAAATAGTATAGTCCCCACAATGCATCATAATCTAAATCTGCTCATCTCTAACCTGAAAAACCATCTAAACATTGGGCAATTGTACTTGATTTTGCCTGATCAAAAGATGCGTTATTTTATGGGGAAAATAAAAGGGCCTTCCGTTACTTTGGTGATATATAACTGGGATTTTGTTGATAATCTTATCAAAGAAGGGCCAAATGCTTTGGTTTGTGGTTACGCAAAAGAGCAGTGGTCTGCTTCGAATTTAATTGATTTTATGTTGATCTGTTTCAAAAATAAAAGTCTTTTTGAGTTTTCGTCAAAAACACGTTCTTCATTATTTGATTGGGTACTTAAGCAAATTAGTATCCATAAAAAATCATATGATTTTGTATTTGATCAATTTATAGATCATTGTTGTACAGAAAAAATGGGACAAATTCAGAAATTGCTCGTGGCGCAACAAAAAATGAAAATTTTAGATGTTGGGTGTGACGGAGGAAACTTTGCAAAAATAGCTGTTCAACAAAAACATGATGTAACAATTTTAACTCTATCTAAATTTAATTATGAAAAAGTAAAAAAAACTTTTTCAGAATTTTCAGATATAATTAATCTGCGATTACTCTACAAAGCCAATCCTAAGGGCATGTATGGAACTTACGACTTAATTACGGCTATGGGGTTATTCGAGAACTTGAGATTAACAAATCTTCAGAATATTTTAGTAACCATTAAAAATAATTTGGTAGAGACAGGAAGCGCATTCCTTCAAACTTTTTGTGTGTTTTCTGAAGATAGCCATTATTTAGAGAAATATCTGTTTAATGAAAATACAGCGCCAAAAATAAATGAATTAAAACGAGAAGCAGCTAAACAAGGATTAGAAATAGTAAGCATAAAAACAACAGAAAACATACAAATAACGCACCTAGAAAAAATGTACGATATGATTAAGGAATCTGCATTTTCTGAACAGCCGCTTGACTTATTAAAGTCAGTAGAATACTGTTGTGCGACAATTATAGCAGCACTGAAAACTGAGACGGCAGGCATATTCCAGATTCAAATAAAACACGCTATTTATAAAAACAATGTTATTCAGTTGGCTATTTAATGTTAGATGCCTCTTATAAAAAAGGTATGCTGGCCGAACAACTTGCTGCTCGTTTTTTAACGCAAAGTCAGTCTATGACTATTTTAGCGCATCGGTATAAAACTTATGTTGGTGAGGTGGATCTTATTGTAATGGATTCGCAAAAAATATTAATTGCAATTGAAATTAAATTAAGAAGGACCATAGATGATGCACGTTATGCTATTACTACTTATCAACAAGAGCGCATCATGCAAGCTTTAGAAATATTTTTATGTCATCATCCTTATATTATTTATGAAGGTATACGTTTTGACGCCATTTTGTTTAACAAGGATCTATCTGAAAAGCTCTATGTAAAAAATGCATGGATTCCAATGTAAATAAAATAATATTATAATATAATTATAATATTACAATCATACTCATATGTCCGGGATAGATTTTTCTCAGCTGGCATCCGGGTTGGCTCCCTCTCCAACCATGCCCGCAGGTTTTGCGGGGGGGCTGGGGGCTGCATCGCTTACACCACCTTCTAATTCAAATGATGACAGTGGGGGATCAAGTAGTGGTCTATCTCCTAGCTCTGCACCTGCAAATAAGATTGACAAGTTGCTAACTTGTGATGGTGGAATAAATCTTTTTTCTTTAACAATTCCTGCCATTGTGGTGGTTGTTTTAAGTGGTGAGTTGTTTGGTGTCATCGTTTGGCTGGTTATGAGTCTTATTACAAGTAGTGCGTTACCAAGTTCTTTTGCAAATTTAAATAATTTTGGTCGTCTGGTGGTGATGCTTATCGTTGGTTTGGTTTTGCAACGTTCTTTCTATATAAGAAATATGTGGACCGGATTGTGGCCAGAAGGCGGTAGTAATTTGCCTGGCGGTCACATGAGCCCAGCAGCCTTGGCGGCAATGATTGCAGCCGGTGGGGGCTTGGCTGCCATGTCAGGAAAATTAGGTCTTGGTAGTTTGGCTGGTTTAGCTGGTGGTATTGGTGGTCTGGCTGCAGCAGCTGGTGGGTATGGAAAATTAGCTGCTGGTCTTGGTATCGGTGGATTGGTTAGCTTGGCGGCCCTTACGTCAGGTGGTTTAGGTGGTTTGGTTTCTAAAGTCGGTGGTGGGCTGGAGGGGCTTGCGGACAAATTAGGTGTGGGTGCAGCCGGTGCCGCTGGCGTTGCAGGTGGTTTAGTGGGAACAGGTGTATCAACAGCAGAGCATGCTGTGGGAAATTTTGCCGATAGTGCTGTAGGAAAAATGTCCTCTGCTTTTGGTGGACTTGAAAACTTCACTAAATCTATTGGGGGTCCGAAAGGGTTGCTCAATGCAGCAGGTGCTGGAATGGAAAATGCGGCAGCAGCTGGTTTGCATGGTGTGAAAAAACTAGGAAGTTTAGGTTTGCTTGGTGCTGAAGATTTAGGACACTTGGGTTTAACAGGAGCGAAAGGTCTTGGAAAACTAGGGGTATCGGGAGCAGAAGATCTCGGAAAATTAGGTGTGTCTGGTGTAAAAGATCTTGGGAAGCTAGGAATATCAGGGGCTGAGGGTCTGGGAAAGTTAGGTATATCGGGTGTAAAAGACTTGGGAGGGCTTACGCTTGATGGGATAAAAGATGGTGGTGGTGATCTTGGTAAATTGGCCGCAGCGGGTGGTATGTATGCGCTGGCAAAATTAGCTGGCGGTTCAAAAGCATTAGGTGATGAATTAATTAAACATCCTGTGCTATTAGCAGGATTAGCTGTTGCAGCTGGTCTTGGTGTTGCGGGGCTATTGGGATGGCTGCATTCTGGTGATTTAGATAATGAACCGCTAGATGAAGAAGAGGAGGCAAACGAACCGCCAAAAGAAGAAGAGTCTAAAAAAGATGAAAAGGATACACAAGAAAGTGTTTTCTAGATTTAGTTGGTTCAAGCCATGGTTGCTGCGAATACGTGAAAATAATTTTACATAATTTTAATTATTAAATTA
>DAHXKW010000055.1 GCA_027366195.1 Alphaproteobacteria bacterium
AAGCCGTAATGCTCTAAACATTGATGGACTTGGAGAAAACAATGTTGCGTTCTTGTACGACAAGGGGTACATAAAATCTGTGGCTGATCTTTTTACATTAAAAGAGCGCAAAAATGAACTTGAAAAAGAGCAGGGATGGGGGGTTTTATCTGTTAGTAATTTGCTCAAAGCAATTGATAAAAGTAGCCAGGTCAGATTAGATCGATTTATTTATGCTTTAGGCATTCCTATGATTGGGGAAATCAGTTCGGAATTATTAGCCAAACATTTTAGAACTATTGATTATTTTTTTCATGTGCATAAAAATGATTTTGATATTTCTGGTATTGGTCCTGTAGCTAAGGAAGAATTATTCTATTTTTTAGAACATAATAAAGAGCTTTTGCATAAACTATTGATGCATATAACTGTTATGCCCTATGTTGTTCAATCAGGTTTACCTTTAAGTGGAAAGACGGTTGTTTTTACAGGTACTTTATCAATGTCTCGTCCGGAAGCTAAATTACAAGCGCAAAAACTCGGTGCTACAATTGGGTCTAGCATTACCCAAAAAACTGATATTGTAGTGGTAGGCGATGATCCGGGTTCAAAATATAAAAAGGCTTTAGAACTCGGCATTAAAATTATGACTGAAGATGAGTGGAAAAAACTTTTATGAAATTAATTTTATGTAGTGTTTGTTTAGCTCATGGTGCCGTTGCTTACGGTATTTATCAATCAGTGAGTTCTGGTTTTTTTGTTAGCAATACTTTGAGAAATGGTCATTTTAATGGACGCAAGAGTTCAGTTGCCCAAATCCCTTCTAATAAGGAGAATATAATAGAAATTTGTAATGCAAATTATCTTAACTCTCAGATACAGGAAAGGAAAATCAAAAAACAGAAAGGACAGAAATTTTCCAAGTATTCGAAAAATGCGGGGCTATCGAGGAAAGATAGCGAAGGCAAATTAGGTTGGCGGCTTATAGGAGATTTTGGTTTAAAGACAGATATCAATACGACAATAACTTTTACAGTTGATCGTTTTGGTATTATTACAAATTTTTCAGTAACTCCTTTTTCTAATGACGTGTACCAACAATTATCAAATTGCCTGAAAAAAATAAAGCTGGTTTGGGAGGATCAAAAAGCCCCTCCTGATAAAACTACATTTGTGAAACAGTTTATTTGTCTTCAAGCTTAGTCCTTTGTATTTTCTTCTGAGTTATTTTCTGACTCATCAATAGCGAAAGCTGTATCAGGATTTTGGTTATATTTAGTGCGAATGAGTTGTTCGATTTCATTTGCTAAAGTAGGGTTATCTTTCAGATAATTTTTAGCGACTTCTCTACCTTGCCCAAGTTTGTTATTTTTATAAGCATACCAGGCACCAGATTTTTCAATAATCCCACAAGTAACGCCCATATCAATAAGTTCACCGGTCTTTGAAATCCCATTGCCATAGCTGACATCAAATTCAACAGTTCTGAAGGGTGGGGCCATTTTATTTTTAACAACTTTGACGCGTGTATGATTACCTACGATTTCATCCTTATCTTTTACGGAACCAATCCGTCTGATATCTATGCGAACAGATGCATAAAACTTAAGAGCATTACCGCCAGTTGTTGTTTCTGGACTGCCAAACATAACACCAATTTTTTGACGGATTTGGTTAATGAAGATGACCATACAATTTGTTTTTGAGATTGAGCCTGTGATTTTACGAAGCGCTTGGCTCATCAGTCTGGCTTGTAGTCCCATATGGGAATCACCCATATCTCCCTCTAGCTCTGCCTTTGGTACGAGGGCAGCAACGCTATCGACGACGATGATATCAACTGCGCCACTACGTACGAGCGTATCTGTAATTTCAAGTGCTTGTTCACCTGTATCGGGTTGCGAAATAATTAGATCTTCAATCTTTACGCCTAATTTTCTGGCGTATCCTGGATCTAAAGCATGTTCAGCATCAACGAAAGCGCAAACGCCACCTTTTTTTTGACATTCGGCAATTACATGTAGTGTTAGAGTTGTTTTGCCTGATGATTCTGGTCCAAAAATTTCGATGATACGTCCCTTTGGTAAACCGCCAATGCCTAAAGCTAAATCTAGTCCTAGAGAACCTGTAGAAATAGCTTCGATTTCCATAGAGCTGTCTTTCTGACCAAGGCGCATCACTGATCCTTTGCCAAAAGTTTTTTCGATTTGGGATAATGCGGCTTCTAAAGCCTTTGTTTTTTCAGCGGTTGACACGTACGTTTCTTTTCTATGACTTCTATATCAAGCTATCACAAAAAAAGTAAATGTTTTGACAATCATGTAAAAAATTTCCAAAATGAGCCGTTATATGAAGTTTCACGTATTTTTTATATGAAGCGTATTGTGGTAAAAGTTGGGACTCAATGTTTAATTAATGAGAAAGGACAAGTGCGTCAAGACGTTATTGAGCATGTGATGGGTCAGATTATATGCTTGAAAAAACGGGGGTTTGCCGTTTTACTTGTGACTTCAGGCGCTGTGGCAACCGGGAAAACTTTGTTACAAAGGGCGCCTCAGTTTTTAAATTCTGGTTTGGAAAGCAAAGTTGCTTTTAGCTTGGGTATGCCACACTTATTCAATGCGTACCAAGAAAGAGCAGCAAGAGATAATCTTTTGTGTGCTCAAATTCTATTGACTAAAAATGATTTTAGAACCCGTTCACGTTACTTGCAGATCATGTACCTATTTGAAGGTTTAATTTTTGAGGAAAATATCATACCTATCGTTAATGAAAACGATGCGGTTTCTTCACCTGAATCTGCTTTTGTGGATAATGACGAACTTGCGGGGTTACTTGCAGCACAGGTGCGTGCGCATCGTTTAATTATTTTTACAACGGTTGAAGGAGTTTACGATAAAAATCCCTATGAGCATGCTGCGGCGAAGCTTATTCGAGAAATTTGTTCAGATGATCTTGTGCCTGAAATGGATACACAAAAGTCTCAAATGGGTCGAGGAGGAATGCAGTCGAAACTTAACACGGCACTTAAAGTATCAAAATTAGGTATAGAAACGGTTATAGCTCATATTGATCATTGTGGAACTATGTGTTGGTTTGATGAGCATCATGAAGGTACAAAAATAACAGCATCTAAAAATGTATCTGCTTACAAACGTTGGTTGTCTTTCTGTCAGGGGGTTGCTGGTGTATATGTCAACACAGGTGCTATAGATGCTTTGCAAAATAAAAAAGCAAGTCTGCTACCTATTGGTATCACAGAAATATGTGGTGATTTTAAGAAAGGAGATGTAATTTATGTTCTTAATGAAGATCATAAAATTATAGCCATTGGTCAAGCAGCTTATGATAGTCAGCAATTGCATAATGCGTTGGGGCAAGCACAGCAACCCGAATTAATTCATTGTAATAATATGTATGTTTATTAGATTGATATTAATTTAATATTAATATTAATATTAAATATAGATACATTTAAAATATTCACTTGTTTATTAAACAGTTTCTAAAGTTCACAGTTCCTATGTTTGTGGCTAGATACATTGGAATTTTTAAAGACAGCTTGTTTACAAGCATATTTGGTGCTACCTATTTGGCCGATACATTCATGGTAGCTTATAAGTTTCCACAATTATTACGGGTCTTTTTTGCAGATTGGACAGTTTATGGAACTTTAGTACCAAGTTTATCGGCGGAGCATGAAAAGTCTCCAACAAAAGCTAGAAACATGTTGAATGGATATTTTTCATTTATGCTTGTTCTAATTTCTGGCCTGGTTATTTTAGGTGAATTATTTTGTCCTTATATTATACCTTTGATTGCACCAGGATTTATAGGAGATCCCATACGTTCTAATTTGCTCAACGATTTGTTTCGCGTACTATTACCGATAATTTTATTTATGTCTTTAGGAACAATACTAATATCTTTACAAAATGTCTTACAGCGATTTTGGATTCAGCCGACATATAGGTGCATGCAAGATTTTGTGATGATTGGCGTCATGTTAATTGGAGTTCGTTTCCTGCCAAATTATAAGTTGATTCACTGGCTTGCTTGGGGAACTATGCTTGCAGGAATTTTGCAATTAACAAGCGTGGGCTATATGTGTTATAGAAACCACTACCCTATTTATCTAACAAGAAAATTTTGGACTGAAAAAACAAAAGCTTTAGTAAAACAAATGTCTAAAACAGCTTTTGCTTCTTTGAGTTTATACTTATTAACTTTTATCACGGTGGCCTTTGCTTCTTTGTTGGCTCCTGGGCAAATTACTTATTTATTGTGTGTAGACCGTATCATTTTGATTGCTGTCGATGCTTTTGGTGGTGCTATTACAACTATTTTATTAACCTATGTAGGTAAATATCTTGATAACAATAAAAAGCTGACTTTGTTGCTTGAAGATATTGTTCTGGTATCAGTACAAATGTCTTTGATCGTCGCTGTTTTAGTATTTCTAACAGCGCCACATATCGTAAAATTACTTTATGGTTATGGTCGTTTTAACTCAACGGATTGTCTGTACACAGCTGAAATTCTCAGAATATCAGTGTGGGGTATGCCAGCATTCGCTTTAACAAGAATGCTAAGTTTGTATACTATTGCTATTGGAAGGGCTAAAATTTCTTACGTTGCTAGTATAGTAAGCGTTTCTGTTAGTTTATTAGCTAACTTTTGGTTTATACAAGAAGGATTTGGTTGTGTGGGGGTGGCATTGGCAGCGGTTATCGCTTTATGGAGTGGCATCGTGTGTTATATTCCGCTTCTATATAGAGTGAGATGGCAGTTTGGTGTTATTACTATGTTGTGGAATGGGATTCATGGGCTAATAGGATATTTGTTGTGGCATTATACCCCGATCAATATAGCTTTGGGTACAACATTAGTTTCTTATTTTATATTAGGAAAATATTTGCATATTTTACGTATTGGCCAAGAAAGGGTGCTGGGACGTTAAGGTTTGTTTTTTTAAGCGCGATAAGATAGTGCCTCTAGAATGTCTCCTTCTTCTACCTGATAATGTTGATTGAGATCTGCAATGGTTCTTGCTACACGTAGAATTCGATTGTATCGACGTGCAGAAATATCCAGTTGAGTTGCGGCTTCTTGCATGAATTCTTCCATTCCTTTAGCCAGATTTATTTGTGTTCTTAGATTTTC
>DAHXKW010000058.1 GCA_027366195.1 Alphaproteobacteria bacterium
ACCACAGCTTGAAATTTCATTTCTTTGCTGTATGACCTTTTTTTAACTGACATGACTGCCTCCTTTTGATCCAATTTTACTCTTCCCTTGAATCAGACACACTCTCTTCGTCAGTTGTGGGGTTTTAGGGGGTCACTTCAAAGATCAATTTGATTTTTTCAAAGCTAAAGCAATTACACCTGAAAGTTATAGCTGGCATATGGTGATGACATTTCTTCTATATCTGGCTGATGCTAAAGGAGACAATTATGTTGTTCGTACAACACTAACAGGATATGAATTGGTATCTATTGATCATGAAATGAGTTTAGATGAGGCGCTGTATCCTGTGTTTATTAATGTTTTGTTTTATTACGAAGATGAATACGAAAAATTTTTGCATGATGATGCGCGAGCAAAACTTCTCCAACTTGATGGGAATATGTCTTTATGGAGAACAGAATTAGAAACACTACCTGAAACAGAATTTTTCTCAAGGAAGATCAGAGAAAAGAAATTCAGAGAAGTTCAAGTACGTTTTCAGCAGATTCAAAGCATATTAAGAATGCACGAACAGGTAAAACATAGGGAATTATTGGAAAGGATTTTTCCAGATATTGCCCGATATTATTCAGACAAAAGAATAACTATGAAGAAAGAGAGAAAAAATCCTTGTGAAATGACGAAACAAACCATTTATGACCAACATGATCAAAGTTGGTGTGCGATGTTGTGTAGACGTCAAGAATTGGAGCCTGGTAAGCGTAGGCTATTAACGATGGCAGCCAAGGATGGTCACGCGGGTTCTGTGTGTGGGTTAGGACACATGTATGAGTGGGAAGGATGTCATGTTTTAAAAAATTTATCACTTTCAGCTGATCAAGAATTGGTACTCCGTCGACGCGTAGCACGCAAATATTATGAAAGAGCCTCCAATTTAGGGGATAAACAAGCGCATCTGAAATTGGCTCGATGTTTGAAAATAGGTATTGGTGGATATAAAGATGAATCTGAAGCAGACAGATTATTAAGAAAGGCAGGGGAGCAAAGTGAGAATCAACCCGGAGAACTTGTCGGGCCTGTTTTGTATCATGAATCTTCCGCAGCCATTGACATCATGACTTCATTACCTAGGTATCCTTGGGAGCAATCATCGCCTCAATTTTTAAGTGCTTCCACCATGAGTGTGCCATTAGCCCAATATGCGGGGATAACCATGTCATTTTATGCGCAAGAACAACCAAGATTACCACAATTTGGCTTAGAAATTCTTATCCGAGACTATCCTATAGCACTCGAGTTATTAGAAGAGCTTGCACATGTTGTTGATGATCCAGAAGCTTGGTTTTGTCTTGCATCTATGTATGAGAAAGGGTTTGGAAGATCTCAAGAAAAAAGGAAACAAGTTGTTGAATGTATAAAAAAAGCTGCCGACAAAAATTATTCTCAAGCACAGTTTTGTTTAGGAATTCGGTATATGGAAGGAATTGGAGTGAAAAAGGACGAACAAAAGGCTTTGGTTTATATGGAAAAATCTGCTCGCAACAATAATTTAAAGGCACAATATTGTCTTTTTTTGTGGTACAAAGATGGTTCATCTGAAATACCTCCAAATATACAGCAGGCGTTATTTTGGGGAGAAAAAGTAGCAAAATCTCAGGGTGTAGATCCTGCAATTGCGTGTGATTTTGAGCGTTGGAAAGCAGAACAAATAAGTATCGGCGAGCGGATATACACTAAATGGAAACAAGGAATAAAAAGATCTGAAATTGCCAAGCAAGAAAATTTACCCCTAACAGACGTAATCGAGTGGATCAAGCGGATTGAAACCATCAAGTAAAATAGAACAATGTGGAGATGAAGCGTGAATCCCGAAGGGGGGGGTACATGATGACGTAAGGAGCAGGAAGACATTACTTTTTCTCCGTTCTTTTGGGCACCATGCGTTATACGTTCCAACCTGTTTCATTAATTGTTTTAGGTTCAGATCTTGGGACTGCGCGAAGCCACATGTTGCTCGTCCGATTTCTGAAGATGAAAGGGAAGGGGCAAAGAGATGGTTAGGGAAGAGGAGGAGCGGGTTAGTTTTGTTTTGAATCGACAGAAGAAATATTTCTAGGGAATGATTCATGTGATAAGTTAGTGTATCAGAGAGCCATTTTTTCTGAACTTTTGTGATATCGCAAAGTTAGTGATTGCAATATATAGATGTTACGCAGTGTGCAAGTTTTTTTTAAAGGCAGAAAACATTTGAGAGAACATCAAAATTTTGTTTAGATGAATTTGAAGAAAACACAAACAAAACCCGATGCCTCTAGAAGATTTTATCATCCTCGTATACTGCCTTGTCG
>DAHXKW010000068.1 GCA_027366195.1 Alphaproteobacteria bacterium
AGAAATGATAAATAATATAACGGCTAAAGTGGTTCCATTAGTCACCGGAAAACATGTTTTAAGTATTCAAGATACGACAGAAATAAATTATCAAGCACACGCAGATCGAGTTTCAGGACTTGGTATTGTGGGAAATGGCAGAGATATAGGTTTTTTCCTACATCTGTCATTGGTATTGGATGCAAAAAAGAAGGTTTGCTTGGGATTGGGCTCAATTAAAACTTGGACGAGAGCCGGTATAAACAGCGTAAAAAAATCTAAACTGCGTCCTATTGAAGAGAAAGAATCATTTCGTTGGATTGAGGCAGCAAAAAAATCACAGCAAATCCTCAATAACGCCGGCATGATTACGATTATTGCAGATCGAGAAAGCGATATTTACGAAGAATTGTATCGTATTCCCAATACTAAAACACATTTGATCATACGTGCGTGTCAAAATCTATATTTAACAAACCAGAAAAGACTTTTGCAACATATCAATGCCTTGCCAATTGCTGGATTGTACAAATTTAAAACGGCTGAAAGACCGAGAGAAAGAAGCGCTCATGTTGCAAAATTAGAAATTAGATTTGATAAAATAGAGATTCAAAAACCCATAAAATGTACAGACAAATCAGCACCTGGAAGAATGCAAATATATGTTGTTAATGTGCGAGAACTCCCAGAAACCGTACCACCTGGAGAAGAACCAATTCATTGGCGTTTGCTAACAACGCATACTGCTGAAACCGTAAAAGAGGCCTTGCAAATTGTCGAATGGTACTTCATACGCTGGCATATCGAACAATTATTTAGAACTTTAAAAAAGCAAGGATTGAATATTGAATCGAGCCCAATAGAAAGTGGAGATATCCTCAGAAAGCTTTGTATCATTGCTATTTATGTGGCAATGATTATTATGTAATTAACACTGGCGAGAGATGGAAAAGATCAAACACTTGATGTTGTTTTTGATAAAAAAGAACACCAGCTCTTGCAAGAAATATTACCTAAATTAGAAGGTAAAACACGCAAACAGAAAAACCTTCATCCACATGATTGTCTGTCATGGGCGGCATGGATTATTGCGCGATTAGGAGGGTGGAAAGGATACAAGTCCGAATCACCGCTTGGCCCCATTACTATGTTTAGAGGATTAAAAAAATTTCAAGATTTATTGGAGGGATACAACCTTGCAAAAAAACTTGTACGCACAGATTAGCTTACTCACACATGGTCTTGCAGACTTGTGTGCATAGATTAGCCACTAGTGGGTAGAAACGGTCTGATTTCTCAGCCGCCCCCGCCGTTAGCACCGTACGTGCCCTACTAAGGCATACGGCGCACGATATGATACACACTTAGAACAATCGGACTGTAATTTTGGCTCGAGGTGGTGGGTATTTTCCCATGAACAGCTGAAATTGTTCCCAGTTGAATGACTTCTTCTGGCTTCTTCTGTTCAGCCATTTAAAGATAATTTGAATTGCCTCATATATAAAACTGTCTACCATTCCACAGTTGAAGGATACACCATAATATTGAATGTGTCCTCTAATTTTTGCGCAAAATATATTCCAGATTTTATGAAGGTCATATTTATCCTTTACTTCCATAATCCACTCTTTGACGCGTTTGAGTTTGGCCCGAAATGATTTCTTCTTGGTTCTTGCTTTTGGTACGATCTGACCTGCTCTTGTTTTACCTAAATAGAATGTAAAACCAAGAAAATCAAAGCTTCCTTGTTTCTTGCCTGCTTCATATTGCTTTTTGTTAAACGAGATCATTTTAGTCTTTTCCTCATTCAACTTAAGCTTATATTTGGCAAGTCTTTTCGCAAGAGCCGTTCTAACTTTGGCAGATGCTGCCCTGAACTACGCCTTCCTCACTCACGGAGAGCTCTCCTTTTGTAAGAACTCCAGTCTTTAGTAACCTAGCCATTATTTTTTCTGAAAAAACAGTTGAAGGATACACCATAATATTGAATGTGTCCTCTAATTTTTGCGCAAAATATATTCCA
>DAHXKW010000069.1 GCA_027366195.1 Alphaproteobacteria bacterium
CCCCCTGTATTTTCTGATTAATTTTTCACTCTGCTTCTTGAATTTTTACCGTTTCGGGGCGTTGGGCAAAAATACCCTTCTTGGCGCACCGGCCGTTTTTTAAGCATATACGTTGATAGTTATAAAGTTAGGGAATTTTGAGACGGTCTTTTTTAGAAACACTTTGTTCATTTGGAACGAAGCGTCTCAAAAGATCTTTTGTGCCTAAAATCCGTAAAACTCAAGCAAAAATTGACTTTTTGCGCACGTTCTGAAAGGTTTGGACAAATTGTTGCCTTCAGTGATAGTTCAGGCAATATTTTGTGATTGCTTTTGCTATCATAAGATTAAGTTCACAAACAAAATGTAAAATCAGATTGAGCTCTGGCTAAGTCTCCTCCAAATCCCGACATGGTTGGTCCACCACGCCACTGATTGGACGGTCTTGAATTATACAAGTTTTTTGTCTCTAGGCTATCCATATCCTTGGTCGTCAAATAATTGAAATTATTACCAGCTATTGGATATTTACCACATGTCCAAAAAATACCTACGGGTGCTTTTGCTTCTTGCCATGAATCCATTATGCCACTGAACTGTTGTATCGCTGGATCTAATTCTTTTTCAATGAGGAATCGAGGTGCAAACCAAATTTCTACTTTATCTGCATTGACAGGGTTTTCATTTTTTTTATAACCAGTTGCTATTTGTAAATACCGTCCTCTACCTCCACAGCGAGACAAATCGAAAATGCCATTCAGTGGATTAGCCAAACGAGAAATCGGTAATACGACCTCTTGTGCTGTTCCTTTTTTGTAGATCAGCCGACCATTGTAGAATCGACGATAAACGTCTTCATGTCCTCTGGCAATTTCTGGAATAACGATGGCACTCACAACGGGTCTAAGAACAGTATCATTTCGTAAAACTCGTACATCATCGGTATCTTGAGCACTCTCAGTTTTTTGGACAGATGCTGATTCAATATTGTTAGTTTCTGCATTTTTTACGCAACTGATACTTCTCAGACATTTACCTACAGCACAAAACGGACCAATTACAGTAGCAACCAGAGAATCAAGCAAACTACAACGCAGCAACGAATCACTTAAATTCATTTCTTCACAGTCATGTAGTAATTTTTCGTCCTCGCAGAACCCCCACTTTGCACATCCTACGGAACAGGTCATACAGTCACCAGTAAAAGGATTGTATCCGAGAATGCATGAAAATGGTACGTAAATGGTTCCCCAGACACATTGAGAAAAAGGTGATGCGTCTTCGCAAGTATCGTTGTAGCATTTACTATGGAAACACCGTTTTTCTTCTATTCCTCTGGCTTCTCTTTCTTGCCGACGTTTTTCGCGTTCTTCCCGCTGCTGTACTGCCATTTCGTGTCCTCTGTGCATCGCTTCTGCGTTTGGAAGCAAAGCAGTTGCGATTTGGCCAGCAGATGACCACCCATACGTTGGTATAAAAAGTGCAAAAATAGTTATAAGCCACATCACGATTTTTGATCTTGTTTTGAATAAATGATAAAATACTTGTTTACTTGATTTGTTGCTGTTCATTGTGCACGACATTCTAAAATACACAAATCTATTTTAAACTATTTTTCGATTGTTATCCAGTTATAAATTAAACGGTGGATTTTTAAGTGGCCGCAAAGAAACCTTGCGTGTACGTTTTCTTTGTGCAAATAAAACCACTCAAAAATCTAAGCTTCCATTGGTATGCTGGTTTTAAGTTTTTGCGTGCTAATTTTCAGCTGTTCAACAATCGTGGTTGATTTTTTGTTAAAGAAGCCTACAATCATGGTAGAAGACTCAGCGAGGAGGTTCCACCATGAGATCGTCAGCAGTGTTCTGCACGTTATGTGTGGGAAATCTTTTACTTATTCCCACGTCTATTGCTGAAGCGGCTGGATATCAGTTTACGGTGTCTCCTGTGAAACGGATGACCTCTGTTTCTACAACGACATATCCTTCATCTGCTTTAATCTTCAGTGCTCAACGTTTTTATTCATGGATTTCACCATCGTCAATGAGACAGATGATGCTGCCGATGGTAGCTACTCGCAGTCCTCAAAGTTTTTTATGGTCCTCCATTCGACAGTGTTCAACGGGGCATTCTAAAAAAGTATCTATTGGTAATCCCTGTATTGATGCCGTTTTTCAGTATGGGATTCATGATTCATTTATTGCTAGTCAATTTTTAAACTCTGTATTGGGTCTGAAAGAAGATTCGAGTATACAAGAGGTTGTGTTTTTACCAAGAGATTTACCCTCTTCTGATCCTTTAGCTAGTATGGGATATAACTTCACTGTAGATGTTCGATGCAAAACGAAAGATGGACGACATTTTCTTGTGGAGATGCAAAATGATTTTAGAGATGATTATCATCTGAAAGCATTAATAGAACATTCTAGAATGTTGAGCCGTATGGATCTTGATCAATCTGGTGGGGAAGATCAAAATATAGCATTGTCTGAAAAAACAGGCACACGTAAATTCTGGAAAGGTATTCAAGGTATATATTCTGTCGTGTTAACGAACAAAGTATTTTCGAGAGCAAATCAGAAAGCCATATATTCTGGCGAATCTCTGATGGAACCTGAATTAGTTAACCCGTACGAACTGAGACATGTACATCAGTTAGAACGACATTATGGTGATGTGCCGAATCAGATTATATTGTTAATGCTTGCAAACTTACCAAAGAAGCTGGCTAAAGTTTATCTTCTGTAGAAAGATGGGCTTCCTTATTCAAGGATGATGCATTGAGAGCTGGTGCACGTAAAATATCTGAAACAAAAGAGATTGAAAATCCAGAGGAAATTGCTGGAGGAGATAAAGCGATTCAAGAATTTATAGATCGCTTAGATATGCGTCATTTGCCAATGGATGTGCGTAGGCAATATCTTGCTCAAATTCGGTACCATAATGATTGCTGGGCTGATATTGAAGAAAAAGCTGAAGCGAAAGGAAGAGCAGAAGGTGAAAAAGAAAAAGCATTTGATATAGCTAAGAAAATGTTGAATCGCAATGTATCTATTAATGCTATAGCAGAAGATACCGGCTTAACAGTGGATGAAATTAAAGATTTGAAGGGAAGGAAAAAATGAGCGCATTTAAAACCTCTGGAAACCCTGGATTTATTGGGTTCAGATTGAATAATTTTACATAATATCGAATATAATGTTAGATAATCTTTCCGTTCCATAAATCCTGCAAAAACAGTTCATAGGGTAATTCTGTAATAAAATTATTGCTTTGACGGGAACGAGAAGCTGTTGAAACAATAATTGATTTTTTAGGAGAATAATCTGCATAAAAAGCATTAAGTCCTACAAAATCTGACGGTCGTCTATGATTAGATAGTTTGACTTCAATGGCCACCTCAGCATCTCCTAATACAAAATCAACCTCTAAACCTGTTTTAGTACGCCAGTAGGTAATAGGAAAATCTTTTTCTGAATAATCTCTATAAGCAATAAGTTCAAGGAGAATAATATGTTCGAATGATTGTCCTGCAGCAAACCCTTCTAAACTTTCTACTGTATTCTTGCCTAGAAAATTAGCAACGCCAGCATCAAATAAATAAAATTTTGGTGTATGCGTAAGAATGTCTCTTTTGATCTTTTTATGGAAAGGCAGAACATAATAGCCAAGTAGTGTATCAATTAGAATCTGGAAATATTCTTTAATTGTTTTCGCATCTACACCTACGTCACGTGCGATATTGGTATAATTAACTTGCTGGCCATTTGAAAAACCTAAGCAGTCTAAAAATCGAGCAAATGCAGGCAAACTTCGGGCAAGTCCTTCTGCTTGTATTTCCTGTGTTAAATAGTCGTTCACATAGGCTTTTAGAGATTTTTTGGGATTTGAAGAATCAAAATGACTAGGAATACTTCCTACCTGCATGATTTTCAACAGATCAAACTGCGGAAATTCTGGGTAAACAAGGGGATAAAAATGAAAACTCCAAGCTCTTCCTCCCAAAAGATTAATCCCCTGACGTCTCAAAGAACGTGCGCTTGATCCACAAAGAATAAAATAAGCAGGTGTGTTTTCTATTAACCAATGAATTTCATTAAGTATCATAGGTATTTTTTGTACTTCATCGACAATTATAGGGTAAGTCAAATGTTCTGTTGTTAATTTCAAAATTTCTTGACGGAACAAATGAGGCGCTTTTACAAGTTCTAAATACGTTTCTGATTGTAAAAAATCATAATAAACAGAGTGGGGAAAATGTGCTTTAAGATAAGTGGATTTGCCTGTTTTTCTTGCTCCCCATAAAAATGCCGATTGTTTGGGAGGTAATGTAAGCTGTAGTAGCCGTTTATACATACAAATCCTAAATTCGCACCCTAATAAAGAGTTTACTCCTAATTTAGAAGGTTTTAAAGAGTTTTGATCCCAAATTAGATTACTTATGAAGATATCATTCTTATTTTTTCTTCTTTGTGGAAATATTTGTGTAACAAGTACAAGCATATTGCAAAACAGGAAAAAATTTTTTACGAAACTGGTTGTATGGCATGCAAAGCTTGATTTTTGTAATATTTTAGTTGGTTCAATAATCGATATTATGTAAAATTATTCAATCTGAACCCAATAAATCCAGGGTTTTTAGAGATTTTTATAGCACTCATTTTATTCTCATAAATATCGTAACCAGTCAACTTTCTAATGCGCGCTCTAAAGCAGATTCTTCTGTCCTCATAATTCTCTTAATTTCTTCAGGATCTGTTTCCATAAACCATTGCCACGCTTTTACAACTAATGAACTTTTATCATGAAGTTGATATTTAACGGGCTGTTTCAGCTTCGAAAGATCAGAAACACTGATACCCAAACTATCGGCTAAATCTTGATTAACGCCCCATTGACAAAGCGTAACTAGCTTTGCAACAACATCAGCACTACAAATCATCTCTCCCATTTTCATATAAAAAGGGGAAGTCGTCACTTTTTCACATGTGTCATCAGTATTTTGAGCTGATTGTCTTACAGCAATAGAAGAAAATACACCATAAACAGTTCTTGCCGTATCTTCTCTTGTTGTAATGACGTTCCCAATGCTGGTTTCAGAAAAACGAATTCTATCCTTACCAGCGCCCGTAAAGTACTGCATCCAGGATCTTACTTCGTTTTTTAGACACGCAAAATAATACGAACTATCTCTACAAGGATAAATTATAAATTCACTAGTTTTCTCTGCATCAGTAGCATCTCTATAATTCATTATCCAAAGAGATTCCGCATGATTGAAATCAGGATGAACAAACTCAGATTGTTCTGATCTTAACCTAAAAGTATTTTCTACTGCTGGAGACAAAAGCACCACCGTTCCAGAGCAAAAACAAAGAAAAATCAACATGGTATACCTCCCTATTTATAATTCGAAAACGCAATCTGGTTTTTGTCCCTTGAGGACGTCAAAATCCTGGGCAAATTGAGAAGGAGTAGTGTTATGAATACTTGCCATAATAGTCCAATGTCCTTGTATACGATGCTGAACACCCAATACAGAAGATCGAATGTAATCTTGCGCTGCTTTCTGTTTATCAGCATTAGACACTGTCTTTGATCGTAATACTGCCACTAAATTTCCAAAAGGAACGTACTGTGTAACATCGGTTACACTTTCTTCTAATACCGCGAAATAATTGGGACTACCTTGATGGTTAACATAGAACATTAAAAATAGATCTCGAAAAGGCAAAGTACAATCAGCTAAGTTTCTAATGATAACAATGATTGGCAGATTTGGAACAACAGCTCCCATTAAAACAGTTCGTATTTCGTGTCTCAGTCTATCCTCACCATATCTAACAACGTGCATATGAACATCTTGCAAAGTTTTAGCCAACGCAGCAGGATCAGCAAAGGCCATTGAAGAATTGCTAAGCGTTTGTAATGTCTGTTTATGTGCACTATGTTCTTCGGCTGCTCTATTTTCTTGTTCAAATCTAGCAAAACATGCATCCATACCAGTTTTGAACTGAGCACTTAAGAACGTTTCTGGACAGTCTCTTAATGTTTTACGAACATCCAACAATTTATCACGTATCCCGACAATTTTTTTACGATCGAAGCCAAAACATTTCAGGAGCTCAGCAAGTGCAACATTAAGTCGAGCGAATTGTGGATCGGGTAAGTTGCCTGTAAAACTTTCATATAAATCCTTAACTTCTGCACTCTCAGGAGTTACGCTGGTTATCGGTACTAAATTTGATAGAAGTGTTTGCTTCTTTTCCATTTTATCGTATCTTTTTTGATCAAGAACACTTAAGGCGGACACAACGGCAGGTGGAGTTGGTAATTTATTTAAAAAAAACACCCAAGAACCGCCCTCACCTCACACATCTCATCATTAACATGAGGATCGCAAAATAAAATCGGCGGCGGCGCTTTGGGAGGCATCGCAAAAACAATAGAGCAAAAAACTGAGAAAAATACAACCATCTGACTTTACTCTAAACAAACAGCTACTTTAATATGGTACTGAAAAACAAAAATGGCAACTAAAAATATCAAAAGGAACTGTATAAAGTGAGCGTAGATAAATCAACGGGATAACTTGCGCAAATAAAACGTACCAAACAGGTTTATTTGCAGGTACAAAATAAATGTTGCCGTGGCATCGTCAACTTAAGTTAGGATTTTGGATCGTAGATCTAATTTTGTTAAAATCAGATGAAGTTGAGGATGGAAAATAGATATTAAATGGACAAAAAAAGCTTTCTCCCAAAAGGCACAGATTTCCGATGTGTATTATCAGTTATGCAATTTGGCGTTATCATAGGTTCAATGATAGTTACCGTGATATACAAGAAGGCTTGGCGTATAGAGGCATCGAAGTTAGCCATGAAA
>DAHXKW010000104.1 GCA_027366195.1 Alphaproteobacteria bacterium
TAAAAAATTTGCTAGCTTATCTAAAGAGTATGCCGGCTTAGAAGAAATTTATAACGCTATTGTGCACTATAAAAAACTTTTGAAACAAAAGGCGGATGCTGAAGAATTATTATCAGATCCTTCCATGCGTTCTTTAGCTGAAGAAGAACTAACCCATTTAAAAATAGAAATAGAAAATGTATGGCAACAGATTCGAATTCTATTAATCCCTAAAGATGTCGATGATGAACGCAGCGCCATTTTGGAAATCCGTGCAGGTACAGGAGGCGATGAAGCAGGTTTGTTTGCCGCTGATTTGATGCGTATGTACCAAAGATATGCCGCATTACACGGCTGGCAATTTGAAATTCTTAGCATGAATGAAACAGGCCTTGGTGCCATAAAAGAAGTTCAAATCAGCATTGTAGGTAAAGGCGTATTCGCTCGTTTAAAGTTTGAATCTGGCGTCCATCGTGTACAGCGTGTACCAGAAACTGAAGCCAGCGGACGCGTACATACATCGGCCGCTACAGTTGCCGTCTTGCCAGAGGCGGAAGATGTAGATATCGAAATTAAAGATGAAGATTTGCGCATTGATGTTTGCAGAGCTTCTGGCGCAGGAGGACAACACGTTAATACGACTGACTCAGCTGTGCGTATCACCCATTTACCAACAGGTTTAGTTGTTGCCCAACAAGACGAACGCTCTCAGCATAAAAATCGCGCAAAAGCGATGAAAATTTTAAGGGCACGACTATACGAATTAAAAAAGACACAGCTAGATGAAGCACGCGCTGCAGACCGTAAAAGCCAAGTCGGATCTGGGGATCGGTCTGAACGAATTCGTACATATAATTTCCCTCAGGGACGTGTTACCGATCATAGAATCAACCTAACACTTTATAAACTTGATCTTGTTATGCAAGGTGAAAATTTAGATGAGATCATAGATAGCCTTATCGCGGATGATCAGGCTAAAAAGCTCGGGGCAGAAAGCTAAGGTAAAATTTCTATAGTCGTCCCAAAAGGCACAAGAGCTCTTAATTGTTCCATTTCCTCATCTGTTACAGCAATACACCCTCTTGTCCAATCCTCCTTCCAGTGATCCTTATGATGATTGTTCAATTTTTTAGAAAATCCATGAACAAGAATATCCCACCCGGGATTAATATCTTTTTGATGGGCTTGCGCAACTTGCCCTGGCGTAGGGTACGTAATAAAAAAGGCTTGCGGATAAGTCACGCCCGGATTTCTAATAAGTTGATACACTCCTTCAGGTGTTTTTCCGTCCCCTTCTCTTTCTTTATGCCCTACAGGATTAAAACCCAAACTAACCCTACAAGACATGACAATAACCCCATCTTTATCCACCACATTCAAAAGTCGCTTGCTTTTATAAACAATGACCCTCATGCTTTTGTTTGGTAATAAATATTAAAGAGTTTATACACAGCAAAGATAACCAACAAAGGATAGATATAGGTCAGTATAGGCAAAAAGAATCCACACAATTTTGTGCATCCATTCAAGGATATAACATAAGAAATACCGCATGTAATCATTACGGAGAGGACACGTGGTAACTTTTTCCTGAAAATATCTTCATGCAAGTATGTTGCATATAAATCCGCTAAAATCAGCGACACAGCTAAGCATGAAAAAAACAAAGTAAAAGCAATCATAATCGCAGCTGAAGATCCTAGTGCTGTTTTAGCGAGCAAAGGTAGATATAACGGTGCATCTTGCCCTGCTAGAACAGAAGAATAACTAGCACCAAGCATGATAAAACAAACATATACAACAGTAATAATCATTTCACCAATCAAACATGCCAAACCTGCATTGAGAAGCAAATCACGGCGACCACTTTTTGTTTCACCATTAAAAAACTGTGCCAGATAGGCATAAATAGCCGTTGAAAAAAAAATACCCGCTGGTAAGTCCATAGTTTGATACCCCTGTTTTATACCAACTATTAAATACTCCCAGGATAAATTTGAATACTTAAATGGAATAGAAGGCGCAAAATACAAACATGCAATAGCTATGAATAACAACCCTCCTATCTTAAATGGAGAAATAATCTTGCCAATAATGGCCACTACCTTTTCATGGTTATAAGAAAGAACAAACAAAGAGAAGGTGAAAATAGCAGAAAAAATCCAAAAAGGTACTCCCATCAAAGGAGCGATCCCCCCATAAGCTGTGTGAATACAACGAGGGATAACATAAAATGGGCCAAGCAAAGCGAGTAGGATTGAGATTAATACGAAATAAACTGGGTAGGGTAGTTCTTGAAAATATGTACGCTTGTTTCCTTTGGCAAGAATAATACCTAGTAAACCAAGCAAAGGCATCAAAATACCGGTAATCAAAAAACCCGCAATACCCAAAAGAAAATTAGATCCCGTCAACATACCCGTATGAATTGGGAACATAATATTCCCAGAACCAAACAGCATTGAAAATATAGCAAAACCAGCGGGAACAACGGCAGACCACAAAATCCTTCTTTTCATATACCTGCTTGAATAAAAATAATATTACATTATGATTTAGTTTGTGACACATGACAATCAAGCAGATTGACGCGGCTCTCCTACAAGATCAATACGCGCAAAAACATCTTGCGCATTAACAGTTCCCGCCTCTTTTATATAAATCACAATTCCATCAACTGGTGCTTTTATTGAATAAACCATTTTCATTGACTCAATAATTCCAATCACATCACCAGCATTTATTTTCTGCCCAACGGCTACTTGAGGCGTAAATACACCTGGGATGCTTGCCAACACGTGTGTGTGATTATTTTCATCTTGACATACTACCTGTCTTTGTTCTTGATTATGTACCGAATTCTTACAAATAAATCCTAACTTTTTAAATACCACTCGGAGCAAAGCATATGGACCAATCAATTTTTCTTTACTT
This sequence comes from Alphaproteobacteria bacterium, assembly GCA_027366195.1. Classification (GTDB taxonomy): domain Bacteria; phylum Pseudomonadota; class Alphaproteobacteria; genus DAHXKW01. The sequence goes on from DAHXKW010000104.1 coordinate 2,914, forward strand.
TCCAAAGTACTATATAGGTCAGGATCACCTGATAACTCTGCTGAACACATTTCTGGATGAACCCCACTAGCAATCACATATCCTTTACCAATTTGCATTCCTACAATCGCCCATTTGGATTCTCCGGCTGACATAGGATATCGTCCAATCCACTCACACGATATTTTTGTATCGTAAGGAAAATAACATCCCCCATTATAGTAAGAAGGGTAGTGCCCATCATTACACGATATATCAAATATAGCAGCACCTTTCCTAGTATCCACTACGTAGGGAATCAGAGGACCTTGAGGTATTCCTGGAAAAAAACCAAGCTCTCTTTGTTCAACAATGGGAAACTCTTGCTTATCACCTTTAAAACTAATACTTTTCCCACAATAATAAGCACCCGCACACACACCTAAAATCTTCCCCCCTGCTTCAACATAAGCACGAATCTGTCGATTACCCTCCCCAGACAATTGCTGATGATAAACACAATCAGCACCTCCTGGGATAATTAAAAGTGAGGTTGATATCTTCCATTCCCCAGCTTTGATTTCATCAGCTGTAATACCCGTGACTGTTATAGGATTTACTAAAACACATTTACAGGCTCTTTGCCAAAGCCCAATAGTGCTAGCAGACCACTGTCCACGATCGTCATAGACGCGAATTGTCTGTACAGCCCATAAAACTAGAAAGATCACTTTATCTTATCTGAACGGTTTCCAAGGAAATAGTAAAAAAAATTTTCAAACAAATCAATTTTGGTGGAGCCATGGGGAGTCGAACCCCAGACCTCTACAATGCCATCGTAGCGCTCTACCAGCTGAGCTATGACCCCTCTTCGTCAATATAACATTAATGTTTTAATGAAGAAAGGATTTGATCAACCGTTAATCCAAAAGCTTTATAAACATCTTGGCAAGGCGCAGAAAGACCAAAATCTTCAACACCGAAGAAATGATCTTGAGATCGTAATAAGTGATTCCAACGCATACGACAGCCTGCTTCAATTACAATACGCGTTTTATCCCCTAAAAGAGTCTTGGGATCCTGCCATAATTCCAAACAAGGAACGCTGATAACCTTACCTTTTAATGCCTTTGCTACTTCTTTAGCGATCTGCACCTCGGAGCCAGAAGCAATACATACACAGCTATCCCCAAAATCCTCTAGAACATACGCAGCATCTATCGGACGATTTTTTGACAGCATAGGTAATTTTTGTCGACTGAGACATAATAAACTAGGACGCCTGCTATCTTCTAGGGCTTTTTGCCAACACCAAAAAGTTTCATATACGTCACAAGGTCTATATAAACAAACATGAGGAATAGCTGATAAACTTGATAAATGTTCAACTGGCTGATGTGTAGGACCATCTTCTCCAAGACCAATAGAATCATGCGTTAAAACATAAATAACAGGTAGCTTCATTAAAGCGGCCAAACGAATAGAAGGCCGCATATAATCACTAAAACATAAAAATGTCCCACCTATCGGCTTAAATAGTCCATGTAGCGCAATACCATTCATAATCCCTGCCATAGCATGCTCACGAATACCGAAATGAATATATTGTCCTGTGGGATTATTCTTTGAAAATACCTCTACTGTCTTCGTTTGCGTATCATTAGATGGGGTTAAATCAGCCGAACCTATTATAATATCTGGTCGATCCGGAATCAGTTGTTCCAAAAACAACTGAGAAGCCTTGCGCGTTGCCATATCTTCATCAGCTATAGGTACATAAGATTTATGGCTATATTTAGGTAAGCTATAAAAATTTAAAGCATCTTGTGTATATTTATCACCTATAGCCCGCCATGTTTTTAAAACTTCTTGTGGAATCTCAAAAGGCGGATAAGGCCAATTCAACGCCTTACGCATAGCCACGATTTCCTTTTCTCCAAGAGGAGCTCCATGTGACGCAGGAGAACCTTGCAAATGTGGTGCCCCTTTAGCAATAACAGTATGACAGATAATCACAGATGGTTTCTCCGCCTCATGGGCCAAAACTATTGCCTTATCTATGGCATCATAGTCGTGCCCATCGATCGATTGGACAAAAAACCCATATGACTTGAAACGACTAACGGCATCATCACTACAAGTCAAATCCATAAAACCATCGATCGTAACATTATTTGAATCATAAAAAACAATCAGTTTGTTCAACCCGTAATGTCCAGCAAAAGATAAAGCTTCATGAGATATGCCTTCCATCATATCGCCATCACTTGCAAACACATAAGTATAATGACTAAATACAGGGGCAAGCGCATTTTGGCGTTTTTCAGACAAGGCCATCCCTACCGCATTAGCTATTCCTTGTCCTAAGGGGCCTGTTGTTACCTCTATACCCTGTAGCAAACCAAACTCAGGATGTCCCGCACAGGGTGAATTAAGTTGCCTGAAAGTTTTAATGTCTTCAATCGTAATATCCTCATATCCCGTCAAATAAAATAATGCATATAGCAACATTGACCCATGACCACAAGACAATATGAAACGATCTCGCATAGGCCATTTTGGATATTTGGCAGAAAACTTGAGATGATTCCTAAAAAGTACTGTGGCTACATCTGCCATGCCGCACGGCATACCCGGATGCCCAGAGTTCGCCTTTTGTACTGCATCTACAGTTAAAAACCGTATAGCATTCGCCAATAAATGATCATCCATGCTTCACTCCATTGTTCCGGCACTAGTCTCTGCCAGTTCTTTAGTAATAGCAGCTTGTCGCAGTTTGTTCATAGTCAACTTGAGATCTTGCATCATGTTATCAGCATTGCGCGAAGCATTTTCCATAGTTAACATACGTGTAGAAAATTCGCAAAGCTGGGCATGAATGATAGCTTTCATAACCTTAGCTAAATACAAAATAGGAATAATATCCGTATTGATTTCATCTAGCACAAAGTCTTTCTCCCAACTATCATCTTTTCTATCATTTGAACAAATAGATTCTATTATAACCTTTTGATCGTATATGTGTGCGAAAAACGTGTAGATAATATCAACCCTACTATACTGCCCCCACAAGCCAGAAAACTTATCCTTAAGAACACCCCAGTGCTTTAAACTCTGTATACTATCTGAAAACAACCCCAAATGTTCTTTAATAACCATCTTTTTTCCAATATAAACAATGTCTGAATCAGGGTTATCTTTTATATACCCTAAGGTTTTTTTTCGCACATTATTATTGTAACCACCACACAAACCTCTATCCCCACCTATAACGATAAGAAGATTTTTTCGTTGATTTTTATGATTTTTAATTGGATAAGGGATTTTTTCCAAGGAATCTAAAAAACTAAACTTCAAATCTGAATGCGCTTTTAAGCGATTAAATGCTGTAGCTGCAACAATTTTCATGGCTGAAGTAATTTTTTCTGTTGATTGCAAACTGCGAAGACGGGCTCTAAGTTCCTTTGTCAATAACTGAAAATCTCATCCCTTGTTATCCAAATAGTACGTGTGGTTTTGCTAATAGGCAATATGTCCTGTGGCAGGAAAACATTAATTTTGAGTTCCAGAAAAATCTTGCATTAATTGAGAAATGACATCAGCAGAAATCTTGTCAAAAAGCAATCCTTCAGGTTGTAAAGCCCAAACAGGTATAGGCAAAGATGATAGAAGATTTTCAAAATTCTGACCCACTTGCTGGACGCAATCCAGATCAAGATTAAGAGCTTTTAACAACTGATTAGAACTTTCAGGCATAACCGGATACATAGTAACGGCATAGACATAAATTAAATACACACAATGCGATAAAACAGATACGCATTCCTGTGGATTTGCGTTAACTAATTTCCATGGCTCTTTTTCGGCAATATAGCTATTACCCAATTTCCATAAACCACGTAAAGCTTCCATAGCGTGACGAAACTTTAATGCGTAAATTGACTGCGTATAATCATCAAGCAACCGCAACACATCTTGCTTCAATAATTCAGGTAAGTACTCAGCGACCAATCCATGCGGACTATATTTTTTAACCAATGTGGCCACACGATTAACAAAATTACCCAACCCACCTGCCAAATCTTTATTAACCACATCCGCAAAATGCGCAAAAGTAAAATCAGCATCATCAGTTTCAGGGATGTTGGCCATCAAATAATAACGCCAATAATCAGCGGGAAATAGTCTTAACGCTTGATCTAAAAACACACCGCGTTTTTGAGAAGTCGAAAATTTACCACCATCATAATTAAGCCAACTCATAGACTTAAGATAATCAACTAAACGAAAATCCATTCCGCTTGCTAGCAGCATTGCTGGAAAAAAAATGGCATGGAAAGGAACATTATCCTTAGCCATAAATTGGACATAATAAGTATCTGCAGAACAAGACCACCAATCCTTATAGTTTTCTCCTACAGCATCTTTTGTGATACTGATATAGGCTATCGGAGCATCAAACCAAACGTAAAAGACCTTTCCCTCATAACCTTCTTTAGGAACCGGAATCCCCCAGGATAAATCACGTGTAATACAACGTGATTTCAGCCCTTCCTTAAGCCACTTATAAGCGATACCTTTGGTCATAGCTGGCCAATCTTTTTGCTGATCAATCCATTCTTTCAACGGCCCTTCCATTTTATTCAGCAACAAAAATAGATGTTTTGAATCACGAAGCTCTAAATCCCCACTTCCGGACAAAGACGAATAAGGATTCTTTAATTCCTGTGGATCCAGCAATTTTCCACACCCGTCACATTGATCGCCCCGCGCTTTGGGATAGTCACAATACGGACAAGTCCCCATGACATATCTATCGGGCAAAAAGCGTCCATCAGAAGAAGAATAAAATTGCTGAATACTTTTTTCTTCTATAAATCCACGCTGCTCTAGGTTCTGAAATAATTCAATTGTCAGCTTATGGTTCGTAGGGGAAGAACTACGACCGAAATAATCAAAGCCAATCCCAAACTGTTCATAAATTTCTTTTTGGACCTGATACATCTCGTCACAATAAACTTGTACTGGTTTATTCGCTTCCTGAGCCGCGATTTCTGCCGGTGTTCCATGTTCGTCCGTTCCACAAATATATAAAACTTCATGTCCCATTTGTCTTAAAAAACGCGCATAAACATCGCCAGGCAGCATTGAACCAACAAGATTTCCAAGGTGTTTTATTCCATTAATATAAGGAAGGGCGGAAGTGATAAGATAACGCATTTATAAAATTGGCTGGGGAACCTGGACTCGAACCAGGATTACATGATCCAGAGTCATGGGTTCTACCATTGAACTATTCCCCACCTGTCCTTATCTTATGAGAGTTTATGAAACTGCGCAAATAATTGCGTACTGTAACACAAGAAAAATTATGCTGCCAGGGCTGCTGCTGCTGGCATACGACTTTCAATTAAAGCGACTAATCTTGGAAACTTCTCACGATTCCATCCTTCAACAGCATCCTTTGGCCCTCTTGGAAAAGTATGAAGATGGCAATTACTTGGGTTAGAGAATCGTTCGAGCAACACTGGAATAATACGTGCCTGAGTTGTTTTTAAATCACGAACGCTTAACGGTTGCTTCCCAGTTTCTATAAGTTCTGCTAATACTTCAGGATCACATTTCTTTAAATCGTCATCTACTCCAGCCCCCATATTGATGCACAAATACATAACCCGCCTTGCCAACTCCAGATCCATGTGAAGAGCGTACAAAAAACGGTTCTGTCGCATCCAGTTTTAATGTAAAATGGTTTCAAAATTCAAGCTGTTTGAGATAATTTGATGATTGATTTTTCAGGAAGACATTTCGGCAAACATATTATTTTGATGGCAGTGAGATGGTATTTCGCTTATGCA